>NZ_JAVJZI010000084.1:0-23473 GCF_040223135.1 Coleofasciculus sp. G3-WIS-01 | reverse complement strand
ATTGGGTTTAGATCTCCCTCGCATCCCCCATGGAACAAAAAGCGAAGCATCCTTTGGTTTCCCCCGTGCAAAAAAAGCGAAGCATCCTATGGCTTCCCCCGTGCAAAAAAAGCGAAGCATCCTCTGGTCTCCCCCTTTTGAAGGGGGACGGAAGGGGGATCTATTGGGGGACGGGAGGGGGATCTATTGGGGGACGGAAGGGGGATCTATTGGGGGACTTTGATCCATCCAAACCTCGCCCCGTCTCCGGAGTTCTCCCGTCAGCCTAAACTATTTAAATGCGCGACAACATTATCACTCACTGGGTAATTCGATCGCGAACTCGGTACCTTGACCTGGAATCGAATCACATCGTAACTCACCCCCATGGCGTTCCACGACGATCTGATAACTGATGGATAACCCTAAACCTGTTCCCTTGCCTACAGGTTTTGTGGTAAAGAATGGATCAAATATGTGTTGGGAAACCTCGCCAGGGATTTCCTCACCATTGTTCCCGATGTAAATCACTACCTTTGAACCCCCCTGACTATCACTATCCTCAGACCCAGAATCACAGGAAATCATAGCCGTGCGAACCCAAACTTTAGGTTCAAAGTTTAGGTCAAGTTCCAGTTTCTCCTCTAGGGCATCAATGGCATTACTGAGGATATTCATAAACACCTGATTAAGCTGACCCGGATAACATTTAACCTGGGGAAGTTGATGATAATCTTTAATCAGATGAATCTGAGGGCGGGAGGATTTTTGTTTGAGTCGGTGCTGTAATAACAGTAGGGTATTATCAATACCTTCATGAATATCAACCCGCTTATACTCCGCTTCATCCAGACGCGAAAAATTGCGTAATGATTTCACTATCTTAGTGATTCGCTTCGCCCCCTCTTGCATGGATGCCAGCAGTTTGGGAAAATCGTAGCTGATAAAATCGATGTCGATACTATCGAGTTGTTTCCCGATCGCGCTCACCGATTCCGGGTACTGCTGTCGATAGAGCTCGACGAAGTGGAGGAGCGTTTGAGCATATTCTGTCGCTGGCTCGATATTCCCATAGATAAAACTGGTAGGATTATTAATTTCGTGGGCAATTCCCGCCACCATTTGTCCCAACGAGGACATTTTTTCGGCTTGAATCAATTGGGTTTGGGTGCGTTTTAATTCGTTGAGGGTGAGTTGTAACTCCCGTGCTTTTTCCCGTTCTCCTTCTTCCGCTTGTTTGCGCTCAGTGATATCCGTAATTGAACCAACAGCGCGGACGGGGTTTCCTAACTCGTCCCAATGGGCTTGTCCCCGCGCTAATAACCATTTATAACTGCCATCTTTACAGCGCATCTGATACTCTAGGGAATAATCAGCGGTTTCCCGGTTGAGATGCCGTTGAAAGGTTTCCTTGACTAAAGGAACATGCTCAGGATGAATATAACTCATCCACTTGTCAAAATTATCGATTTCCTCATAGTCATACCCCACTATTTCCAGACAACGGGGTGATAAAAAATGATCCTGGGTAATCAAGTTATGATCCCAAATCCCATCATTATTACCTGAGAGCGCTAATTGCCAGCGTTCCTCACTCTTTCTCAGTTCAGTTTCGGCGCGTTTGCGATCTGTGATATCCTGTCCAATGCCAATACTGGTTCCATCACTGAGGCGAATATTTGCCCAAGAGGTTTCTATCGTTTGACCATTTTTAATCCGGACGCTGAAATCTTGCCATTTTCCCGAAGCATTTAACATAAAATCCCAGGCGCTTTGGCGATCCTTGGGATTGGGATAACATTCGGTTAACAAATCAATCTGATCAAGTTCGGCTTTAGACCAGCCTAACACCCGTTCCACCTCTCGGTTAACTAATTGAATTTGACTTGTGGCATCATAAAAACAAATCATCACCGGAATATGGTCAAAAATAGTTTGTAGAAGTTCTTTCTGATACCGGAGTTGGGCTTCAGCTTGTTTGCGTTCGGTGATATCCCGGGTTGAACCCACCATTCGCACCGGATATCCCGCGTCATCCCATAAAGCTTGAGCGCGAGACTGTAGCCACTTATAGGTTCCATCCTGACAGCGCAGACGATATTCGATGGCGTAATGGGGTATTTTTTGCTCCAGGTAATCTTGGAGACTATGATTAACGAAGTCAAGATCATCGGGATGCAAACGACTTTGCCATTCAGGAAAATCGAGTTCTAATTGATCGTCATCGTATTCTAAGATTTTGCGGTAGCGATCAGAAATCAAGGCTTGACCGGTGGAGATATTCCAATCCCAAATCCCATCTTGATTCCCCTGAAGGGCTAATTGCCAACGTTCCTCGCTTTCCCGGAGTGCGGCTTCGGCTTGTTTGCGATCGCTAATATCGGTGGCTGTCCCTAAAATTTGCTCCGGCTTCCCCTCCTGATTCCACGTAAAGACTGTCTCACGACTAGAAAGCCAACGCCATTCCCCTGTTTTGTGTTTAATCCGATATTCTAAATCAAACACCTGATCCAGTTGGGCGGTTTCGAGTTGCTGAAAATGGTGGAGAATTCCCGGTAAATCATCCGGGTGAATCAGCGTAACCAGAATATCATCCTCCATCTGAATCACTTCTTCCGGTGTATAGCCAAGCAGGTTCTGGATTTTGCGATTGAAATAAAGAATTTGCTTATTGATGCGGTCATAAATATACAAGATACTGGGATTTGCCTGAGTGATCGCACGCAGCAACCGCTGGTTTCCGCGCAGGGCTTCTTCCATTTGCTGGCGATCGCTAATATCCCGCGCCACCCAGACGACGGAGTTTTCTGCGATCGGGGAAATACTCGCACTAAACCAAACCTCTCGCCCCTGTAGCTCAAGAGAGTAATCTAGGGTAAGGGTTTGCTTTGTTTTAATCGCTTGCTGAATCGTTTCCACCCAAACCGGATTGGTTTGGCTGGGATCTTTCAACAATCCCTGGATCTGATCTATAAAATCCGTCATTTCACATAGACAACTCGAAGCCGTTGGGATGACTTCGACATCTTGAATTTGATTATCGTAAGTATTAATAACTAAAACGACATCCGTCATCGCCTCAAACACAGCCCGGATTTTTGTCTCAGACGTGGATAATTTCTTTTGTAGTAATTCACGCTTACTAATTTCTTGTTGCAGTTGCTGATTTAACTGGCGTAATTGGTAGGTTTGCTGATCTAACAAATGCTCCAATGTTTCCACAGTTTGATAGATATCCATTGGGTTAATCGCGTTTAGCACCTGCGTCTGAGTAATCAAACCCACTAATTCTCCCGCTTCACCTGACACCACCAACCTTCGCACTCGATGCTGCTGCATACGTTGATGCGCCGTCCAAATAGAATCAGTCGGTTGAATCGGTAATAGGGGGGTACTCATCACGGCGGCGACGGGAGTGTGGGCGAGATCTAATCCCAAATTGCTAAACTGGACAATATCTCGTTCGGTGACAATACCTATTGGACGAAGCAAGTTTTGACCCAACGCTAGGCTCGAGGGTATGGTTTCGACCCTTCGCTGGGCTTGAGGGTATGGTTTTGACCCAACGCTAGGCTCGAGGGTATGGTTTTGATTTTGTAGGGGCGGGTTTAGGGAATTCACGCCAGCTATTGATGGTAATGTTTCCTCAAAACCCGCCCTGAGTGAATTTGGCGTTGAAAAAGGGAATTCAGCCTCCTCGACAATTACCACACAACTGACTCGCTGTGAGGTCATCAGTTGTGCCAATTCCAGGATAGAAGCTGTCCCGAGGGCGTGAATCACAGGGGTAGACATCACCTCAGAGACTTTTTTGTAGTTGAGTAAATCAACGGGTTGGAGAACATCCCGAATCGTTTGCGGTGTGATTAAACCAACTAAGTTTCCCCTTTCTCCCACCACCGGAAGATGGCGAATTCTATACTGACGCAGCCGATTAATCACGGTAACAATATCTTGAGCTTCAGTTTCTGTGATCGTAATCACTGAAGTGGTCATCATAGACGCCACAGACATGGTACGCAAGTCTTCACCAGAAGCAATCAGTCGCACCGTATCTCGTTCAGTAAAAATACCCACAACTGGACTATTCGGTTGATGATTCCCTAATACGAGTAGACAACTGCTGTGAGTCTGACTCATCCGCGCCAAAGCCTCGTTCACCGAGATATCGGGTGTCGCGGTTAGAGGGTAGCGATCGATGGCTAAACCGTTGCTATGATTCAGTTTAAAGGCAGTAGCAATGCTCATGGAGAAGCGCTCCTGAAGCCAAAGGTTTTTCTGTCTTCCTATTTAATTCACGATTTCTAGACTTGTTTCAGGGTTTTATCCCATTTTTTCTCTCAATACTTCATACAGGGTGCAGGGGTAACTTTTTTTCTGCGATCGCGACGAAATGACTTACCATTAAACCTGTCAAGCCTAACGAGTAAACCTTAAGTATAAATTACTTTTGGGGTTCTCTGTATTTTTTGGTCAGAGAAATACCCTGGAACCATTAATTTCCGTCTCAAACCCGCTGGTGTTCATCGGCTTAGGCTACGCTTTATTCATCAATCGGTGGGCAATTCACTGCAACCGAGATTATGGGCAATTGCCTTGAGAGTCCTACCTACGAGCTATCTTACTGAAATGTTATTATAAATCATAATTCAAAATTATTTAAAAGCTATGTCTAAACGTAAATCTTCTAATTCCTCACAAAAGCGCGTCGTTTACCAAGAATTTGGTAGTAATCCGGTGGCTACGGAACGCGGAGTCCAAGAACTTCCACCCAATCAGCAAAACTTGCGGGTTCAAGCTTCTCGTAAGGGGCGTAAGGGTAAAACCGTTACGGTGATTAGCGGTTTTCAATGTAAACCGGACACCTTAACCCAACTTTTCAAACAGCTTAAAACTAAATGTGGTAGTGGTGGTACGGTTAAAGATGATACCTTGGAAATTCAAGGGGATCATGCTCAAAAATTGCTGGAAATTTTGACCCAGTTGGGCTATAAAGCAAAAATTAGTGGCGGTTAGCGTCTTTTGTAAAAATGTTGTAGTCAGTGTATCTAATTAGTTGGGGGCGCAAGCCTTGCGCCCCTACATTTGGGAGCGCAAGGCTTGCGCCCCTACATTTGCTATACTATGGAAAACATTTTATAAAAAAATTACGATGATTGCTGCTCCTGAACATCCCTATCTCACACCTGATCAGTATCTCACACTGGAGGAACAGAGTCCGATCAAACACGAATATATTGATGGGCAAATCTATGCTATGGCTGGAGCCAGTGACCCTCATGTTACGATTGCCCTTAACCTTGCCACGCTACTCCGTAGTCATGTCCGAGGTTCGGGATGCCGAGTCTATATTTCTGACATGAAAGCCCGCATAGAATCACTGAATCGATTCTATTATCCTGATGTTATGGTCACTTGCGACTCACGGGATCAAGAAACCTCGACTTATAAACGATTTCCAACTCTGATTGTCGAAGTTTTATCGGATTCTACTGAAGCGTTTGACCGAGGGGATAAATTTGCCGACTATCAGGAACTAGAAAGTCTACGTGAATATGTATTAATTAATACTAAACAGCAACGAGTTGATTGCTTCCGCCGCAATGATAAAGGGCAGTGGGTGTTACAGTTTTATACTCCTATACAGAAAGAATTTATACTTGAAAGTATTGATTTTACCGGAACGTTGATAGCGCTTTATGAAGATGTAGATTTTTAATAAAAATTAGAGTAAGCCTTATCAGCCCTGACACCCGCCAAGAACTCAAGTTCTTGGCTAAAAGCTCAAGTCCATTTTAATGGACTAAAACTAGAGATGCAGTCGTCTAAAGACGACTTTCGCTTTTAGCCTTGAGTTTTAACCCAAGGCGGTTGATGAGACTGGTGCAAGATGTGAGTTTTAAAAGGTATAAGCTTTGGTTCAGGGCTTAAGTCTGTGCCATTCATATTAAGATACTCTCATGAATGACGAAAACTTTTGCAAAAACAACATCAACATGATGTTAAGTCGCTCACAAACTAAAGTTATTTTTCCTGTAATTACTCTCGCCTTAGTTAAGGAATACCTATCTAATAAAAAAACTATTTTTTTAAACTCTGAGATTAAAGCAGCTTATCAAAAAACCGTTAACTATATGATTGATTATTTGCAACATGATTTACATATAGGGGGTAAATACTATGATGCCTATCCGTCGAGGAATCTACCTAAATACGGAGTGTTAAGAGCGATTAATAGCGGTGAATATGAATTTACGTCACCCTATGTAAATAATGCTCAATTGCTGGAGCAATGGATTCCTGAAAGAATTGAGCAACATATTAACGGTAAATTAGGTGAAATTCCTCTCTTAAGCAATCGGGGAATTCGCTCTGAACTATCATTGCACAATAATCAATTTCTTAATTTCATAGAAGAGAATATTCGTCAAAATTCAACCAATTTTGAGATATTCAGCTTTGCTGTTATCAAGGTGCATCTTGAAAAATTTTCCTGTAAACTCTATCGAGATACCCGCACATCGGCAAATGATAGCGGAGTTGATATATCGACTAACTTTGGGGTGGTTTATCAAATTAAAAAACTAAAGGTTTATAGCAAAGCTGTAGCGGATGATATTTATGCAGAACTTAAGGGTAATTTTGACCGGGAACGCTTGAGCGATGGCAATGTGATTTTGATTATCGATGATATCTCGAAAGATATTAAAAGTTACTTGATTAATATGAAGGTTCAATCAATTACTATTAAGGAAATCTTAAAGTTAGCGTCTCACTTTGAAGACATGGAAGACCGAGAAAAAATATTAAGGATAATTTACGAAGAATTCCACCGCGAATATTCGAGCAATCTTCCTTAAATGGGTTACTGAAATAAATTGATTGAATGGGTTGGGAGGTACAGATTTTGTTTAGGTAGGTGGCAAAATAACTCATGAGTGTTTCCAAGCTTATGGCGAAGACAGCGCAACGACGAACGTTTAAAAGCCTAAATCTGCTTTAGCTGCATCGGCTGCAGCAAATACCTCCTCATCGGACATTTCATCCCAAGAAGGTTCGCCAATTTCTGCGTAGAATGCTTGATCATAAGGACGAGTTCTCACAACAACTGGCATGGGTACTGCATGTCCTAAAATTAATGCCTGTTGTTTAGAATCCAACTTCGCTAAAACCGATCGCAAACTTTGACCCCCCGAAACTCCGGTAAAGATAGCCTCAATATCCTTATCATCATTCAGTAAACAGGTAATTCGGGTGCCAACCTGAGACATGACTTCATTATCAATCCCTGATGGACGCTGATCAACAATCAGTAATGTAACGAAATATTTCCGCATCTCCCGGGCGATAATGCCAAAGATGGTTTGACGTACTGTCGCTGAATCCAGGAAACGGTGCGCCTCTTCAATCGTAATCACCAATGGGCGCGGGCGATCGCATGGATTTTTGCTTTGCAGAAATTTCTCCGCCTTCCGCACATATTTACCATGAATGCGGCGTGTCATCACATTCGTGGCTAACATATAGGAGAGCATATTCGATTGAGAGCCAAATTCCACCACCACATGCTTCCCCGCATCTAAAGATTGCAGAATCTGGTCAATATAATTGTTAGGACAAGCACTTCGCATGTACTTTAACTCCTCTAGACGCAGTAACTTGCGCTGTAATGCCATAATTGAGGACTTATGTCCCCGCTTCTCATCGCAAAATATCTGGATATCCTCATTCGTCATATTCAGGAGTTGAGTAATCCAGGTTTTGCCAAACTCATTGCGGAGAATAATCGCATTTTCCAGACTCGTCTCAGATAGGTTTAACTCTCCTCGCACCAGGGAGATATCTTCAACTTCAATTTGATCGAAACTGAGATACATTTCCTGGGCGTCTCGAATCCCTCGGCGTTGGGTGGATTCCGGGTCAAGGGTGTAAACTTGGACTTGATTGGGAAATAGTTGGCGTAATCCTTTGACTGTACTAAATTGTTTTCCTTCCGATACAGCTTCCCATCCATATTCCGAGTGCATATCGAAGATTAAATTAACCGCCGCTTGCTTACGAATAATCCCGGATAATAATAAGCGAGTCAGAAAGGATTTCCCGGTTCCCGATTTGCCAAATATACCATTACTGCGTTCCACAAACCGATCTAGGTCTAAGCATATTGGCACTTCCATGTCAAGGGGTTGACCGACAGAAAAATTACGCCGATGGGGGTCATCTTCCCAGCCAAACACCTTGCGGAAATCTCGTTCACTGGCATCATAGACTTGGGAAAAGTGACTGGGAATCGTTTTAACGGGAAGTAATTCGTCTTCGTTATCACTACTTTGAGGTTGAAACGACGCTAAAGGACTTTTTCCATTCAGATTAAGGTTAGGTGTCTCGCGTTTTCCCGCGTTTGGCGTCAACATCAGCATCGGGGTTAGATTCACCGTACCAAAGGTGCCACTTCCGGCGAGAACCTCACGCAAAAATTCATCATCGGGATGGGGGGGATTCGCCCAAATCCGCTGACTGGAGGTTCCTAGAGCCACATCCGTCAGCATACAGAAAAAGCGCGATCGCACCCCGTTAACAACCAGAAACTTACCCACGCGCATATCTTCCACGGAGACATCCGCATGTAATCGCACTTCCAATCCGGCGGAGAGAGAACCTTCAATGACTGAACCTAAGGGTTTATCTACATCCATTACTGCTAGGGTTTGAACGAAGCCAAGCCTATCTTATCGTTCTCTTCTGGGTTATTGGGCGTTTTCCTGGGATTTAATGGGTAAATTAGCAATATTTTGAAGAAAACCGGATTGCTCACGATTTCTTTTGTCAGTATTATCTTCTTTTTAGTCCTTGTCTCGTCACACAAACGATGCACCCTATAGCGGTTAGATCAATGGCGTAGCTGTAAACCTGTTCCTTACCGGAAATTGCGGAGATCATAGTAAATTAGCGCTTTAATAATCTGCCAAAATGGCATGACTAAAAGACCAATACAGGCAAAGGCAATAAAGAGTAACGGCACTAACATTCCTAAGGCAGTAAGTAATGCCTCTGGCGATGGATTAATCAATACAGTGGGAATCGTTATCAATATAGGAATTAAGACGATTAAGCCTAGCGGAATTGTGATTAGACTCGCAACGGCAATTATCCCCATAATATTGGGAATAAATCCCTTGCTTAACTCCCAACTGCGGTTAATGGCAGTTTTGGGCTTCATATTTCCTTCTACAGCTAACGGTAACTCAGTCATAAAGAAGTGGGCATAGACCCAGAGGTAAATGCCGAGAGTGACCAAGTTAATGATACTTTCTAGACTGGGTGCTATTCCTCCGATGATTCCTGAGGCGATCGACAAACCAAAATTCACTCCAAAAGCAATCAAACCAATTAAAATTTGCGCTATCCAGAAATCCCACATTTTCCGATCGAGCTGATTACGAATACTATCGATCGTTTCCGGTTGTTCAGCAAATTCACTGACAGCATGACGTGAAATAATACCCTGAATTTGATAAAATTTTGCCCATCCATAAATCGGTACTATTCCCCATAAAAATGCCTGAAATGCCAGACCAAAATATAGTTTGAACCGATCGCGATACAACCGCAGACTCGCACTAACCACATTACCCACACTCAAGGGTTTCATGGGTTGGCGAGGTCTGGAATGGCTGGATTGAGTGCTATGGTGTGGAGTATGGGCGCTTGTTTGTCGATTGTGTGAGGATGTATACCCTCCAACAGCGTGACTAGGAACTTTGGCAAAATTGGAACCCGGTGGTGGTTCTAAGCCAGGAGATTGGAAACTGGAAGATGTATCATTTTCCGCAGCAACGTCTGCGGGAGTTTGGTACAGATTTAAATCGGGCTCTGAGTCTTGAACATCTGCGGCTTGAGAGGATGAGGATTCTATCTCAAAGCTTTGATTCCAAGCCGGGGATTCTTGTCCTTGCTGACGCCCATAAACTTGCACCGTTTTAATCGTCTCAATGCCTAGCTTGGTTAAACCATGACGAATAAAAGAAACTGTTGCTTTTTGATTGGGAATTTGCGCTGATTCCACCAATACTTGCAAACAATCGTCTTGGCGATTAACCTTGGCGACGATGTGCTTGGTTCGCAGTGAGCGGTTGATCATTGCCGCAATTGCTTTAGGATTACCTTGCTTAGCAAGCTTTAACATGTTTGGCTCAGCCATAGCCCTGTCTCCAGTTGGGGTAAATTTGGATTATAGCGAAGTGGTCAACGAACACCAAAAAACCTTCATCAATTACTCTAAATTTAGCGGCAGCTTTTACGAAAACTGCGTCGTTTTGTAATAATTGTTTACATTTACCAGTAAAACGTCAGAAAAATACAGCAGATTTCAGGTTGATCAGGTACAGTCTTCTAAGCAAGATCCCCGACTTCTCTAAGAAGTCGGGGATCTGTCTGTGTACCTCACTTACTTGAAAAGCGCTGTATTTTGGTTAGGAATTAACGTCAGCGAACTCGAATACCCCCGTAAGCTACCTAAATGCCCGATCGCACGGATATCGAGGATGGTTCCAAGTTCAAGTTACAGTTGCAAGAACTCAAAATAAAAACCTGTAGATTTTACGGTTTTTTGGGTGCAAGACTTCATCGTCCCATTGGTGGTATTACGTCGCTCATAATCCCAGATCTGTGAATAATGAAAGAGAATATTTCCAGGGTTTTATCCTCATCCTACTGCATATTCAACATAGGGTCGGAGTTCGGGAGGATGGAAACCAATAACTATATCTGTTTTAGGAATTCCAGCAGTAATTAGCTCATTAGCAATGCCATCTTCAGTTCCATCTCGTTGAATCCAAATTTGATTATCGATAATGTCAATATGAATCAGACATCCATGAACTCTGGTATCGTCTTCCCACCCCATTGTAATTAACACGTAGCTGTTGAAGTCTTGGCTAACAATTAGTTTGTAATGCAAATCTCCATGAGCATAGGGAATCTGCATATAATCAGTCAATAAACACTGAATTATAGTTCTATAGTTATCTAATCTATCCATTGCGCGATTATCTCCTTGTGTGGGTCAAATACAAGTAAGTGAAGGGGGTTTTTGGTGAGAACAAGGCTGCCAATGGGTTCGGAAAAAATTTCCCGATATGTGGCTTGGCGAATAGCTAGATAGAGTTGCCGATTGGGTTCTATTTCCTCTAAGATGTTTTGATACAGAATGTATTGACCTAAAGCGGCTTCTAAATCAGTAACAGGGGAAGCCTTGACAAAGCTTTTGATTTCAACCGCTATTTTCCGTTCCGCTTTCTGCGCGGCTATAAGTTTGGTTGCACCTAAATCGACAAATAATTCCCTTAATCCCCATTTTAGTTTAAACGGATCGTCGGTAATCGTCCAACCGTCTTGTTCTAGGATAACTCTAACTTTCTCGTGGTACAGGTCTTTTGCTGGCATAGTGGAGTGACATCCTCCCGGCGCTAAATCAGAGATTATAGCGCGGGCTTCCAACATCGCTGTTAGAGATTGCTGCCCTACGCCACTTATCTAGGCAAAAAGCCCCTGACAGCCCGACTTGACAGCCAATTTCTTTCCCCCAGAGTCCCTGGGTACTAAGTAATTCATAGCCTCGGTTGCATATTTCTTGTGCCGAGGCTACATCTCTATCGACCTCATAATTGCATTCTGGACAACGATGCCAACGCTCAGATAATTCTTTTCTGACTTCAATTCGGCAGTTTGGGCAAGTTTGAGATGTTCCTTTGTGGTTAACCTCAGCAACATAAACACCTCGTTGTTTACCGACATAAAACAGAATTGAACGAAACTGTCCAAAAGCGGCATCAATGGTGTGCTTTCCTAAAAAGCCTTTTGCCATTATTCGGAAGTCAATATCTTCTACGAAAATAGTGCCGGCCATGTCACACAGTTTGTGAGCTAGTTTGAACTGATAGTCTTTGCGTTTGAATGCTATGTGGTTGTGTTGTTTTTCTACCTTGAGTCTGGCTTTTTCAGAGTTCTGAGAACGTTTCTTCTTCTTTGACAGTCTGCGTTGTAGCACTTTCAGCCGACGATGCTCTGTTGCGAAGAATTTACGTCCTGGTTCGATGAATCCATCACTGGTAGCCAAATAATTGTTCAGTCCAACATCTACTCCGATGAAATGCCCGTGAGGAACTGGCTCTGGAATAGAAATGTCAGACTCAATAGCAATGACAGCAAACCACCCCATTGCCTTCTTGACTATCCTGACTTGCTTGACAACAAATCCCTCTGGGATTGGTCGATGCCGGTTGATTTGGACTTTCCCCAGCTTGGGCAACTTGATTTGCCACCCTGTAATTGGGTTGGTGGAAAACTGCGGGAAAAGTATCGACTTCATCTGTCCATACTTTTTGAACCTGGGAAATCCATAACCTCGCTTTTGGAAGAAGTCCCAAGCGTCATGCAATCTTCTGATGGTTGTTTGCAATACCTGTGACGGTACTGCTGCTAGTCTGGGGAACTCTTTTTTAGCTAACGGTAGGTTGTTTTGTTGTTGCTGATATCCGGGAAACGGATAATCAGCTCTCATAATGTATTCCGACTCTAAACTACACCTATCTATTGGACACTTCCTTGAAGCAATCCAATCCTTGAGTTCCCGGAGTGCGTAGTTATAGGCATGGCGACAAGTTTCGAGCCATTCGTTCAACAACTCGACTTGTAGCTGGTCTGGATAAATTCGGTAGGTGTAGTTGAGAATCAACATTCGTGTATCTTACCACAATCTGTCGGTAACGGTAAATGCTAATTTTACCGGGGTTGACCGGATAAAATTAGCTTGGGGGAGTCCAGTGTATCCCAACGCTGACCTTCGGTACAGCGTGGGACTTATCGCTCCCCCAAACCCCCTCAACAAGTTAAAAATGGCATAGACATCGGATTCATTGGGTTTTCTGAACAGGGTGCAAACACGGAAAACCCGACAAAATAAAAAATTAGCGACCTCCAGTGGTAATTTGGGTCGCTAAAACAGCTTACAGGTAAATTGTTATCGGACTAATAATCGTTATTCAATCTCTATTGAGGTTGGTGACGAATCGCTGATTCCCGTTGTGGTCAATGGTGTGCGATACTCAGCATAGAGGCGATCGCGCCAATCGAAGAAGGTTTGATACGCACTACTATCGGCTAAACCAGGTATACCTTTCCCTTTTAGGGCATCAGGTAAGTCCAGATAGGGACCATCGGGAAATTTCAGCTGTAAACTAACTCCAGCAACGGCAAAATCGGCTAAACAGGGACTGTCTGTGACCAGATAGGGGCGATCGGACAAGATTAAGCTGAGGGCTTCTAAGTCTTGCTTCAGGCTGTCTCTGGCGTCTTTGAGGGCGTCTGCACCATAGCCGAAACCAATCCCTAAAACCTCAAAGACTTCTGCGGGAACACCGCCCAGAAGCGTTTTGAAGAAATCGGGCGTATCGTTGGGTAATATCGATGTGCGATAACTGGGATTGTGACTTAATGCTCCGTAGAAGACTTTACGACTTTTTACACCAATCGATTCATCTGCCCATTCTTCCATTAGTAAACATTGAGCGCGTTGCTGGGGATCGGTGGGAACTAGCGGCTTGTCGGGATATTTGCGATCCAAGTACATCGCGATCGCAGTCGAATCAGCGATGACGGTATCCCCATCTTTGAGAACCGGAACTTGCTTTTGACCCGATAGGCGATACAAGTCTAGCTGTCCGATTCCTGGGGTGACTTCAATTTTGCGATAGGCTAGCCCTTTGTAATCAAGAATCAGCCGCACTTTTTCCGAGAACTGCGACAACTCAAATTGATACAATTCCAACATGATCGATCTCCTTAGGGTAAGGTGTGTCATTTGTCCTTTGTTCTTGGTGATTGCCTAAATCGAACCAATAACTCCGGACAAGAATGTGCAATAGATTAAGCCATTTGAGGCGTCAGGTTGAGTTCGAGCACTTCGTTTGGCTGAGGGTCAATCACCTGAGTGGATAGGTTGTGCTGTGCCAGTTGCGATCGCAACTCCTCCAGACTACCCACCTGATGCAGCAGGGAATCTAGCACGCCCTCGTACTTAACGCCACCCCCGGCGGCTGTAGGTAGAAACACTTGGGGTTGCGCCCATTGTGCCAGTTGCAGTGCGGTCCGATGACCTTGGATAATAGCTCCAAGCACAGGCAATTCCAATGTCACCACGGGACTAATCACCACATCGATTGGAGCATACTCTTTTAACTGCTCCGATGGATACCCGTGAGGCTCATAATAGAGACTTGTGCCACTATCTAACTGTTTAATCAGATAGGCGTTTTCCTGCAAAAAAGGACCAATCGGTGCCCCCGGTAAGGCGCGGATTTCAATTTGGTCAGCTAGGGTGAAGGTTTGACCAAAGGCTAACGGCGTCACCTGAGTATAGCCCAACTCCTTCACCACTGTTGCGGCATTCTCTGAACCAACAACGGGGATTGTCTTGTCCAGCTTTGCCAATGTGGGTTTGTGGGCGTGATCCTCTAGTCCCTGGGATAGCACAATCAAGTCTATCTGATCAGGAAGCGCATCCAAGGCGGGAAGTTTGTCGCCTTTGAACAACCAGGGAAGATTGCCAAAGATTAAGGAATCCACAAGCCAAGGATCAATCAGGATGTGTTTTTGCCCGAGTTCGAGTAGCCAGCTATTGGCGCCGAAGTAGGTTAGGTGCATGGCAGTCCGACTATTATGATGATGTCATCTCTCCCCATTATTGTAAAGTTTCTTAAAGTTTCTGCCCGTTGTCTAGGGGGTGAGTCGGAGATGGGGGAGCCGATGCATTCGTAGGGGCGAAGCATTCGCGCCCAAATCGATCGGTTTGCTATTCAAATCTCAACGCGAATGCTTCGCCCAATCCCCAATCCCCAATCCCCAAATACCAATGACCAATGACCAATGACCAATGCTAGGGTAGAGATGCTCTCACATTGTCGCGTCACAAAGACAGGGAAGTCTACCCAGAGGCTAGCCAACGCCTGATAGCCACTAACATTTATATCCGAGAATTAGCTGATTTTCCATGTCAACCCTAATCGAAAAATTACTTGCCGCAGGCTGGTGTTACGAAAGTAATCGACCCAGCCATAGTCATGAAAAGACCGAAATCTATAAAGATTGGGAGATTATTACATATCCCGAATTGGCATTGCATTATCTACCAACGGGAGAATATTTTATTGGTTCGACTAATCCCACTTTAGGGTCAAAAGTTTCCCAAGCTAAAATCGGTGTCATTAAGGCACTGATTGATTCATCAGACTAAAGTCACGCATTCGTAGAGGCGGGTTTAGCCACTCAGGTAAGTTTGTCAGGTAATAACTGATCAACAAAACCCGCCCTTATCCAAAAGCATTCGCGTTCTCATGTCTAGGTTCCACTCAAAATGAGCGTCGCCAACACCTATACATCAGCAAAAACTGGTTACTTGCCAAGAATGACGAATGACAACCTAATGATCATTATAAGAGCCTTTAAAAATACGCTCTTGCTGTTCTGGCGTGATCCAAGTCGCTCTAGCAAACTGGGTTCTCGGTGGTACGAACTGACCTTGAATCGGGTTATATTCCATAACTTCTCCCGTTTCAATTTCATAAACCCAAGCATGGAGTTGCAATTTACCTGCTTTGAGTCGAGACTGAATTACGGGGTAAGTGCGTAGATTTTCCAATTGGTTGAGAACATTCTCTTGAATAGAAGCATTTAGTAGATCTTCACCCTCATAGTTTTGGTAATGTTCCTTAATAATCCGCCGCGTCGCTTCCGCATGTTTGAGCCATTCGTAAACCATTGGCATTTCCTCTTCCAGCTTGCTGAGTTTCAGCAATCCTTTCATCGCGCCGCAGTGAGAATGACCACAAACAATCACATCTTCAATGCCTAACGCATGAATAGCATACTCAACGGCTGCACCTTCTCCGCCATTCGTCGCCCCATAGGGAGGAATAATATTACCCGCATTACGGATGATAAACATTTCACCCGGCTTGGTTTGCGTCATCAGATTGGGATCAATCCGGGAGTCTGAGCAAGTAATAAACAGAACTCGCGGATGCTGTCCTTGAGAGAGTAACTCAAATAGCTCCCGGTGAGCCGTAAAGTAATTGGTCTGGAACTCATGCAGACCCTTGATTAACTGTTTCATCGATCAACGTTTCCGAAGACAAGGGGACATCATTGTCTATGATCCCACACAAGTGTAAGCTGTCACGCATTTAATCTGATCGTTGAGGCTGACAGGGAAATAGGCGTACTTCAAAGACAAGGAGATCTCCTTCAATAGAGGAACCAATAACAAACCCCCTTCTAACTCAGTCCGCGTTAGCGAAGCATTTTTTCCTGGAAAGCATCGAAATCATTGCTAGGTAAGAGTTTCAAGACTCAATTTCATCAAGTAAGTCGGTGGCGTCTTTCCAAGCCACCACTTTGCCATCTTTATACAGTTTTGCAATGAAAGGAGCCTGATTTTCTGGAATGAATTTCAGCATGGATGGTAAAGCATCTCGAAAGGCGATCGCTGTTTCTTCTCCAGACAGTCTTTTCGAGGCAAGGGTGAACATCCGAATGCCTGCACGGGCTACAGCTTGGCGTTCTATGGTATTTCTAGCAATGCGTGCATCTTTTGTTAGGATGATCCAACCCCATTCTCCAACTTGTGGTATCCAGTCTTGATCCAAGGTATTTTGTGGAAAATGATCATCATGAATTTCGACGCTAACCCCTGTTTCTCTCAGCATTTCTAGAATGGGATGTTTTCCTAAGCAGCGATCAATGAAAAAGACGGTTGTTTTTGGCTTGAGATTCATGCAGCAACAGGGCGACTCACACAGCGTATGGCTTCCTCGATTTTCTCGATTTCACATTCATAATCATCGGCAAGCTGTTGGTAAGAATCACCAGCATAAAATCGTTCGCCAATGACATCTACAGGAATTCCTGTACCTGCAATGACCATTCTACCAAAGGCAACACGCGGGTCTATCACCACAAAACGTGGGTTATTTTCTTCTTGATTGCGGGTGAATGGGAATAGCTTAATGGCTAAACCTTTCTCATCGGCTTCGATTCTTTCTAAGTGGGTTTCTAAGGCATTTTTTAGGATTCTTTTACCATCCTGTGAGGCATTGATAAGAGAGCCATAATGGTCAATGAATAAATCAACACCATCTGTATAAAATTCTTTATGTGCGAGGGGATGGCGGATATTAATTGTTTTGTTGATGTAATCTAATGCCGCTCTAACTTTTGCTAAGTCGATGTGATGATGTTGGCGGATAGCTCTGAGAACATGAAGTTCAATTAGGTTGATGAATGTCAGGGTTAAGGGTATTCTTTCCTTAATGTCGATGACGGGTTCAAATTGTTTATTGCCGTCTGTGACTTTGTATTTATAGCCGACTGTCCAAGACCGAATGGTTGAGTATGGTATATTCAGGTAGCGGGATGCGTCCCCAGCCGAGTAAGTGGGAATGTCGCGTGGATCTTTACCGCCATAAATATCAATCATTGTGATGTTGTTTCCCCTCTATCTGTTTTTATTTTAAGCCTGAATGTCTCTGTTTTATTAAATCCTTAAGGTAAAAATAGTCAGGAATTACGCAGCTACGCTATCCATAGTGGTAATGGTGGGTTAAGCTGGGCTAACACACCTGAAGGGGTGACACAGTAATCGAAATCAAGATGAAAGTGAAGCCGAAAGCGTTCAAGAAGCTCGAACAGGCGCGAGATAGTTATCCAAGGGCTATAGATGGATTACTCTAATGGCAATAAAATTTCAAATGTTGTACCTTTCCCTAACTGCGAATGCATTAATAACTTCCCGTCATGTTTCTCGGTGACAATCTGATGTGTAATCGCTAACCCTAATCCTGTCCCTTTACCGACTGGCTTGGTCGTAAAAAATGTCTCAAATATTCGCTGTTGAATATTTGGTGCTATTCCTGTACCATTATCACTAATTTGTACCAAAACCCAATCTCTTTCCTTCTCTGGTAACAGGTGAGTGCTAATCTCAATCTGAGGCTGCCATGATCCAGACCCATTTCCGACTTTTTCTATCTTTTCATTCAGGGCGTCAATGGCATTGCTGATTAGATTCATGAAAACCTGACTAAGCTGACCGGATGAACAATTAACAAGGGGCAAATTTGCATAGTTTTTACTTATCATGATCCCTGTCTTAATCCGATTATTTAAAATGATTAATGTACTTTCGATACACTCATGAATATTCGCAGGCTGATGTTTAGACTCATCCGTATGTGAGAAGTTTTGCAGACTAGCAATGATTTTGGTCAATCGTTCTGAGCCTAATTTCATGCTGTTCAGTATTTTTGGCAAATCCTCTAAGATAAAGTCAAGTTCATTATCTTCTTTTAGCTGACTTAAATCTTCTGACGGCTGTGAAACTTCTGCGGCGTAGGCTGTTAATAGCTCAATTAACTTAGCACAATAATCATCTAAGAATTCAAAATTACCGGTAATACAGCCGACGGGATTCTTAATTTCATGAGCAATCCCAGCCACCATTTGTCCCAAACTTGCCATTTTTTCGGTTTGAATCATTTGAGCTTGAGTTTGCTCGTGCAGTAGCTGGGTGGTGAGTTCCTGAATTTGCGACTGAGCCACGAGTAATTGATGCACGTCTAATAAGCGATAGGTTCCTGGCTCGAGCTCGACAACAATCGGTTCGTATACGAAGTTCGGTGTACGCTGAAGTGAACGGCGAGCAGCATCAACTATTTTTGTATCTCCTCGGAGGATTAAAACCTCCGCACTGACAAAGCGGTATAAGGAATGAAGGGGACGTTTCAAAAACAGTTCCAATCCATAAGGACGGCTCATTTGTTCCAAAAATTGCCTTCGTGAAATCATACCGATAATTTTTCTATGTTGAATAAGAATAACTCCGGGTAATAGAGGATTTAATTGAAACGATTGAGCCACGTCTCTACCCGGTTGAACTGATTCCACCTGAAAGTTATAGAGATTGAGTTCTCGGATGGTGGAATCCAACGTCAGATTAGGGGTCTTGAGTTGAGGCAAGACGGATAGTTCGGGGTAGGTGTGTTGCAGAGAAACCATAAAACTATAAAATTAAGACTCTAACTTTTATATAAACTCACAATTAACTATTTGTCATTTGGTTTGTAAAATGATTTAATAGTTGGTTTATAGGAAATATTCTAGAAAATGAAGATGCTATGAAGGGTTAATAGCGTTTTAAGAAACGATTAAACTTTAATAAAAACTAAGGGAATAGAGAAAATTGATTGAATTTTGGCAGACAATCCCTGGTATAAAATAGAGACGGTTGAAGTTATCCATCAGAATTAAGACTAACGGGTATAGACAACCACGCGATCGCGTCCGGCGGCTTTGGCTTGATATAATGCAGCATCGGCGGCTGCGGTCAAGGTTGTCGGTGATAGTCGTGGATTGGGAATATTACTCGCCACACCCAGACTCAAGGTAACGCACTGACTCACCAAAGAGGTTGCATGGGGAATATTTAAAGTCCTCACCGCTGCTCCAATCCCTTGAGCCACCTGAGTTGCACCCTCGATAGGAGTCAGGGGTAAAATGACTGCAAATTCTTCACCCCCATAACGCGCCACTAAATCTGCCGGTCGCTTAACTTGACGCAGGATAGCCGCCGCCACTTGTCGTAAACACTCGTCACCCGCCTGATGACCGTAAGTATCGTTGTAACATTTAAAACAATCAACATCACACATAATCAACGACAGCCAAGAGTTTCCCACATAATGTTGTTTCCAACAGGTTTGTAAATAGTCATCAAATCGCCGACGATTGGCAACTCCTGTCAACCCATCCGACTTGGCGAGTTCTTCTAATTGCAGGTTGGCGACTTCTAAATCCTGATAAAGTTGCTTGAGTAACCGGGTGGCTAGTTCGTGAATATACAACTGAGCCACTAATAATTGATAAGCATCCAATATACGATAGGTTTGGGTGGTTAACTCCACCGCGATTGGTTCATAGAGTAAGCTGGGAGGACGTTCTAAACAATGCCGTGCTGCTGTAACAATTTGGGTATCTCCGGTTAAAACTAACACCTCGGTTTGGGCAAAACGATATAGCGATTTGAGCGGTCGCCGCAAAAAGAGTTCCAGTCCATAGGGACTGCTCATCTGTTCCAGAAACCTTCGCCGCGAAAGTATCCCCATAAATCTCCCCCGTTCAACTAAAATAACTCCTGGTAGTACAGGATTTTGTTGAAATATATGAGCCACTTCTTCTCCAGGTTGAGAGGCTTCAAATTGAAAGTTATAAAGAGGTAATTCTTGCAGCGTCGCATTTACACTCAATTGTTTAATCTCTGGATAAGAGGTCTCAAGTTGCGTAGATGACTGTTGTATAGAATACATTGATGAGTCCATCATGGTTCTCTTTTTCTTTCTAGCAACTGTAAAAAATAAAACCTTAACACCGACTTGCAAATAGTTCGGACTTAAATTATACAGTTTTTAGGGGATAGATTGAAATTAAGTTAAGCCCAAAAATCAAGGTTAAGGTTAGGTTATAATAAAGTAATCAATCGTTGTTTTGTGACCCAACTCGTAAAGATTTGGTTGTAGGATAGATTTTTACCGGATCAACTTAGCAGGTCGGTGGGGTAGAGGGATGAGACCCAACGCAAGAAACCTGACAAGGGTAAAAGGGTAAAAGGGTGAGATTTTTTTGTGTCGGCGTGCCAGAATCAGTTCAACCCAACCGACAACAGTGAAAGCTTGATTAGGTTCCCCACAAACCAAATAGCCGATGGGGATGTTAGCCTAGATCAACAATTGATCTTTCAAAAGGATTAGTTGTCCATTCATGTCGTCAGGAACCCCACGGCTATAAGCCGGAGGCATCGAAATTGCCTATACCTGACCAGCCTAAGACCTACGAGGTCTACGTTACGCCCAAGAGTTAAAGTTCCTACCTTGGGATGCGTTCGCTTAGCGTGCGCGTAGCGCGTAAGCCAGTCCCATGCTCTAGAACTCCAGCATTAAACAGGCTTATAGGGTTAAACCAGTGTGTTGGAGATAGTACCGAGGCGTAACTTATGCGAGGCTAACGTCACCCCTCCAAACGGGAGTTCGGGGCAACCATACCCCACCCATATCGTACAGGTTGAAAACACGAGTCTGTAATTGCCCAGACGAAAGGTGAACGCAATACATCGAACGAGGTAAGTAAATCCAAGGCGGTAGGGGTTTGTACAGACGTAGCATGCTACGTCTGTACAAATAATGCAGTTTTGTACACGGGAAATGGAGCCGATGCACTTCCCAAAAAGGAAGTCCTGTCGGACTGCTATTTATGTAAGGGAACGAATTCCTCCCCATACATAAATGACAGGGGTTTCCATTCGCCCCCTTACCAACCCCGATTTTCGATGAATAAAGTTGTCGTCGGTCTATCCGGTGGAGTTGATAGTTCAGTTGCCGCCGCTACCCTACATCATCAAGGCTATGAAGTCGTTGGTCTG
Source organism: Coleofasciculus sp. G3-WIS-01 (assembly GCF_040223135.1). Lineage (NCBI taxonomy): Bacteria > Bacillati > Cyanobacteriota > Cyanophyceae > Coleofasciculales > Coleofasciculaceae > Coleofasciculus > Coleofasciculus sp. G3-WIS-01. The sequence goes on along the minus strand of NZ_JAVJZI010000084.1, from coordinate 1,968 downwards.
ACCCTGTGGCTGATGAAAGGCAAGGGTCAATGCTGTTCTGAGGGGATGGTCGATGCGGCGTTTATTTGTGAGCAACTGGGCATTCCCCATCATATTGTGGATAGTCGTGAGGTTTTTCAGGCAAATATCGTCGATTATCTGGTTTCGGGTTATGAATCGGGAATCACGCCCTTGCCTTGTTCTCAGTGCAACAAAACGGTTAAATTTGGTCCGATGCTCGCTTATGCGCGGGAGACGTTAGGCATTGATAAAATTGCTACAGGTCACTATGGGCGGATTCGCTATGATGCTAAGAGCGATCGCTATCAGTTGCTGCGGGCGGTAGACTCTAATAAAGACCAGTCTTATTTCCTTTACGACTTGACCCAAGACTTACTCGCCGCCTCGATATTTCCTTTGGGCGAACTCCAGAAGACGCAAACGCGACAACTGGCGGCTGAGTATCAGTTAAAGACGGCGGATAAGCCGGAAAGTCAGGACTTGTGTTTGGTTGAGTCCCATGGTTCGATGCGGACGTTTCTGGATAAATATATTTCCCAAACCACGGGTGACATTGTGGATACTAATGGTAAGGTCTTAGGTCAGCATCAGGGAATTCACCATTACACCATTGGACAACGCAAAGGACTCGGCATTGCTGCACCTGAACCCTTATATGTTGTGGCGATTGATGCAGGGGCGAATCGTGTCATTGTAGGCGATCGCACTAGTGCAACGCAACCGGATTGTACCGTGGGGCGAGTCAATTGGGTGTCGATTCATCCGCCCACGACTCCGATTCAAGCGTCTGTGCAAGTGCGTTATCGCAGTCGCCCTGTGGATGTGACAGTTATTCCCCTAGAGGGGAATCGGATGAAACTTGTTTTTGAGCAGCCGCAGTTTAGCATTACGCCGGGACAAGCCGCTGTCTTGTATGACGGGGAAATGCTGTTAGGCGGTGGAATTATTGAACGAAAGCAGGATGTAGTGTAGAGACGTGCCATGGCACGTCTGGGATATGGTTCAATCTTCTGTAGGGTGGGCAATGCCCACCTACGGTAACTCTGTTGGCAATGGTTCAATCTGTCCATGAGTAGCCTTAAACCAAGGGTACGGCAATGCCGTACCCCTACGGGAGAATTGATTGGGTAGGGACACGATACCATCGTGTCCTGATTTAGATTTCCTGTATCCGAATCGTTTATCAATCAACGGTTTTAGGCTATAGGCTCCATGTAAAATGACCGCTTATACGATAGATTTTAACCCGATTATTCAGCTTACCGACGACCAATTTTATCAATTGTGTCGGGCTAATCCTGATCTAAAGTTTGAACGCAATGCCCAAGGAGAATTGATTATTATGCCCCCAACTGGCGGAGAAACCGGAAATCAAAACTTTGAGTTTGGTGCTGATTTAGCGATATGGAATCGCCAAACTAGATTAGGGATTGGGTTTGACTCCTCTACTTGTTTTAAACTCCCCAATGGCGCTAATCGTTCTCCAGATTTAGCTTGGGTAATACAGGAACGCTGGGATGCTCTGACTCCCGAACAACGAACCAAGTTTCCGCCTATTTGCCCTGATTTTGTGGTGGAATTGATGTCTCCTTCGGATACGTTAAAAGCTACGCAAGATAAAATGAAGGAATATATAAGGAAGAGGTTATAGGCAGGCACATTTTCCCATGATGATAAGTATACCATAAAATCGTGCGATCGCGTCCTTCGTCGTCCAAGCTTTAGCCTTCAACTGAATGTCACGCTCCTCGTATTCTGGTGGGCAATGCCCACCCTACGGTATATTAAAGGTTCTGGGGTTCCCCAAATGCAAGCTTTTCAGTGCCATTTGACCGAGAACTAGGGATACAAGCCTCGTCCTTTTAGGACGACTTTTTATTTTCTCTTAGTCTTGTATTGTAATAAATAATGTGTTAATCTATAAAAGTAGTCTAGCACAGGCGAAAGTCGTGAGTATCGCCAATCGAT
>NZ_JAVJZI010000081.1:0-7409 GCF_040223135.1 Coleofasciculus sp. G3-WIS-01 | reverse complement strand
ATCGATTGGCGATACTCACGACTTTCGCCTGTGCTAGACTACTTTTATAGATTAACACATTATTTATTACAATACAAGACTAAGAGAAAATAAAAAGTCGTCCTAAAAGGACGAGGCTTGTATCCCTAGTTCTCGGTCAATAATGCCGGAATCGTGAAATAAAACGTTGTTCCTACTCCCAGAGATGATTCGACCCAAATTTGCCCGTCGTGATGTTCCACAATTTTCTGACAAATCGATAAACCAATCCCTGTTCCTGGATATTCTTCATTGGTATGTAAACGTTGGAACACCTTAAAAATTCGTTCAAAATATGCCGATTCTATGCCAATACCATTATCCTGAACCCTAAATACCCATTCATTAAACTCAGTGGGTTCTGGCGGAATCGGCGGCACAATAGCGGACTCATAACTTGATGGAGAAATTTTTTGGCGCAATTCTGCCGCAATTTTAATCTCTGGTGCCACCTCAGGGGAGCAAAATTTGAGGGCATTACTGATTAAGTTTTGAAACAGTTGTACCAGTTGGATGCCATCTGCCATGACAATAGGTAAATGTTCGCAGGTAATCACAGCACCCCGTTGTTGAATCACACTGTCTAAATTCGCCAAAACGGACTCGATCACCTGATTGCAGTCTGTTGGTTCAAACTCTGCCCCCTGAGTTTCAACTCGTGAATAGTTAAGCAAATCCTGAATCAGCTTTTCCATGCGATCGCCTGCCTCTAAAATCCGATTCATGTAATGATCAGCTTTGTCATCCAGCAAACCCTGGTATTTTTGGCAAAAGAGCTGACCAAACGCCTTCATCGTTTGCAGAGGCGATCGCAAATCATGAGAGGCAATGCGGGCAAATTCTTCCAAGTCTTGATTCGAGCGGATTAGATCCCCGTTGAGTTGCTGAAGTTGTTGATTCTGTTGCTGCAATTGCCAATTTTGCTCAACAATTTGCTGTTGCTGGCAGACAATCGTCAGTTGGTTCTTCACCCGCGATAACACTTCTTGCACATGAAAGGGCTTGGTAATATAGTCTGAGCCTCCCACCTCAAAGGCTTTTACCTTATCCCATTCATTATCCAACGCGCTCAAAAAAATAACGGGAATGTGCTGGGTTCGTTCATCTGATTTTAAGTGCTGACATAGTTGATACCCATCCATTTGAGGCATCATAATATCCAGCAAAATTAGCTGTGGCAGAGCCTTTTCGATACCCATTAATGCCATTTTTGCGCTAATAGCATTTCTCACCTTATATCCCGCCTCGCTTAGAGTTGTCGATAACAGACGCAAATTGTTGGGTTGATCATCGACAATCAAGACATAGCCGGGAGTTTTTAGGTTAGTCATGGTAAAGGGGTTGAGTCAGGTTCACTAAACTCATGCTATTACACCGACTGAGGCTGGAAACTTTACTGTAGCCGACAGAACTTGCGATCGCGGTCAAATTCTGGCTCTTGCCAGGAAAAGGCAAAATGACTCACGCTACTAATACCAGGAATTCGCTGACGGATTGCTTCCATCTGTTTTTCTAGAGAGGGGCGATTGCTGACAGATTTACCCCAGGTTCCGGCTAGGGCTGGTATTATTTTGGTACTCATCGGCGCCCGCTCCACAACTCGTCGGACTAAGTTCTCAATGCAACCTGTGTGACCGCAAACGCCATAAACCATGGGATGCCACTCTAAAGTTGGGGCAAAATGATCCCAAGGCTGCAATCGGGAATCATACCCTCCTTGACCAACAACTTGATTACCGTCGGGAAAAAATACAGCTCCGGCTTTGATTCCAGCACGCTGAGCGGGTAATGTCGCCATGGACAGAAAATCTAACACCCCTTGAGCTGCATGAGCAACGCTAAGCTGCCACAATTGCCAGTTTAGGGCGGATGTGCTATCTGCCTCGGAGGGCGATCGACCTTGCCACATCGGTGTGGGTTCGTTGGGATAACGTATCTTGACTGATTCTACATCTTTCGTACTAATTGAACCATCTTGCACGTAACGTTGAATCAGTTCGCGTCCTTGATTGTTGAGAGCGCGATTATATAAGGCTTGTTGGGAAGCTTCACTATATATCCATAAGTCTTTAACCTTAGTGGCAACCGAATCTGAGCCGCTACCACGAGGATAACGAATATAGTCAAATAACATACCATCAGGGCGACGTTTCGTCACTGCCTGAACCAGTTGGTAGTAATCCGTTTTAGCTTGATTATTATAGGGATCGATAAAGACTTGGGACTGGTCGTGAACAAAGGATAAGCTAGTTTGACCTCGACCATTGCGAGCTAGGACACCTTGCCTATCCATACGCTGGGCATAAGTGTAACCGAAGTTCATCGAGAACATCCAAGCATCAACCCGCAATCCCCGTTCATGCCCTTTTTGAATAGTCTGGGCTAATAAATCCACACGTTCATATCCCGGTGTTCGCACGACTGGGGGCCAGGGGGTGGGGTTGTCTGAGGCGGGGAGCAAGACTTGACCATCAGAAAAGACTTCCACATAAACCTTGTTGTAGCCTCGATTTACAATACGGTCAAGAATCTCGTCAATCGCACCCGTGCGAACATCACAGGCATATAGGCGTAGCCATATCGCTTGATCTTGGGGGAAGGTGCGAGAGCGACATTGGCGCAAAACATCAGCATGTTGTTTGACGATGGCTTTATAGCGGTTATCAAAATCTGGGTTCCCTTTGATCGCACCCAGGCGGAGGCTTTCTTTTTGCGCGATCGCATCATCCGTAAAGTGGCAATAGCCAGCCGTTTGAGCCTGCGCCGTTTGAGCCGCATAGCCCTGAGTGATTACACTACTTGTCAACAAGGCTGCAACCAGTGAGCGATAATAATATCGCCAATGCCATACCCTAGGGACAAGACTGTTGGACATTCCTACAAAAAACACAAAAGAACAACATTAATCGCGGGTATCCCCATCTTCTCCGAAGGAAAGGCGGGGTTGATCAAGTGGGTGTCTTTAGTATTAACAGACAATCGAACGAATCGACAAATTATCCCAGACACAGTTAAGAACGTTATTTTGTAGTTCTGAGCATTATGTCCTGTTTCCGGAAATGGCGCTCAGGTTATCTTTATGGATGAGAGAGGGGAGGAAATTTTGACCCTTCACGGCGTTTGAGGGCATAGCGCGTGAATGTTTAGGGGCGGGTTTAGGAATTTTCTTATGGCTATTGATGGTAACGTTTCGACAAAACCCGCCCTGACTGTTCCAGACGTAGCATGCTACGTCTGGAACAACCTCATCACCCCATCTTCCCATCTCCCCTTAAATCAGGTTAAGCTCCACGTCTTATCGCTCGTTCCACCTGCCGGAATTCTTGCTCTAGACGATCTTTGAGCTTCTGGGGTAAGGGACGATTGGGATAGGAGCTATAGTAACCTGCTAGAGAATTGAGGGCTGTTCTCATCGTGGAGAACGAACTCAGGTTAGCGACAGAGCTATCTCGACGATAGCGCGAAATATACTCATTAATGCTTTGACGCGCTTTTGACTGAGCCTCTGCCTTATCAGGCGCATCGTCTGGTAGTTCAATCGCTGCTCTCAAGGAGTCCAAGGCGGTTAGAGTGTCTTGGCTATAATTGCCCACCAAACCAGTGCTGCTCGACGAACACCCCGTTAGCGCGATCGCAGCCACGAGGACAAGGGCAACAAGACGGGATAAGTAGCGCTTCATAAGCATCATTCACAATAGACGAAATTTCAAAGTAAAATTGATCCTAACCCGGATTGGTGTCACATAGTTTTGAGTTTTGACCCTTCACGACCTTCGATGGCATGGCTCGTGAGTTTTCAGGTAAGGTAGTGAGGAGAGCGAAGCCTGAGTGAAGCGAAAACATCTGGAAAAGTGTCGTCAGTGAGACGCTTACCTAGCTTTGTCATCTCAAAATATCGTATCCTTGCCAGAGATACTGGATGGGTGTTAACAATGGATTCAAAAACGAACGAAGTCAAACAAATGGCATCTCAATTACTCGCAGGTATGCTGGCTAATCCTCATATTTACGCCACAATCAGTGATGAGGGACACCAAGGACAGCTAGAACAAAAACTGATCCTGATGGCGGTGGAGATGGCAGAGGATTTGATTGACAAGGCTGAAAGCCGTCATCCTTGATCAACCCCGTCCTACTTCTTGAGGGCGGGGATTCGGGCGAATTATGTTAAGTTAAGATAACTTGAAACTGCCCAGTGGATTGAATCCCATTTGGAACAGTATATCCCTAGGGTGAAGCGAGGATTTGTTGGCGACGAGCAAACTTAACCGAATCGTCCGCTTACATAGTCTTTCGTGGCTTCCTCCTTGGGATTTTGGAAGATATTTTCAGTTTCGTCATACTCGACTAAGTACCCTTGCTTTCCGCCCTTTTCTGTGGCTTTGGCATTGAAGAAGGCGGTCATATCAGCAACCCGTGTGGCTTGCTGCATATTGTGCGTCACAATCACAATACTGTACTTTTGTTTCAGTTCGTGCATTAAATCTTCAACTTTAAGAGTTGAAATCGGGTCAAGAGAAGCACAAGGTTCGTCCATTAATACCACATCTGGGTTAATCGCGATCGCACGGGCAATACATAACCGTTGCTGTTGTCCCCCAGATAGCGCCATCCCATTGGTTTTTAGCTTATCTTTGACCTCATCCCATAAAGCTGCAGCGCGTAGGGAGTTTTCAACTAATTCATCTAGATTACCTTTATAGTTATTCACCCTGGCGCCATAGGCAATATTGTCATAAATTGATTTGGGGAACGGGTTTGGTTTTTGGAACACCATACCAATCCGTCGCCGTACCTCTACCGGATCGACCTTTTTGTCATAAAGGTTTTTCTGGCGATAGTAAACTTTACCCTCAATGTGAAATGAATCAATTAAATCGTTGAGACGGTTGAAGCAGCGGAGCAATGTGCTTTTACCACAACCCGAAGGACCGATAAAAGCCGTGATCCGGTTTTTGGGAATTGCGATAGACACCCCCTTAACCGCTAAAAATTTGCCATAGTAAATATCTAGGTTTTCCGTTCGTAAAACCGTTTCTGTTGATTGCTCATTGGCTTGATTTGGCTCGGCAATTTTCCGATGAGATTCCATGATAATTTTCACTGATTTTTTAGTTGGCATCCTGTTCCAACAAGTAGTTTTTCTTTAGAGCTTAGAACTTTATTGAACTTCAGATTTTATTCTATATAGGTCGGTTAATTTGATCATTCATAATCCATAAGTCAGTAAATGCTTTTCCGAGTTGCCCAGCGAGAAATTACACTGGTTAATAAGACCAAAGCCACCAGGATTAAAGAAGCCGCCCAAGCTAATTCTTGCTGAGCCGAAAAAGGCGAGGTGGCAAAATTGTAAACTAACACAGCCAGGGAGGGAGTCGGTTGACATATCCCTGAGGGCCAGAAGAAGGTGAATAGAGCCGTGAAAATTAGCGGGGCTGTTTCGCCAGCGGCGCGAGCAACCGCCAAGGTAGTTCCCGTCAAGATGGCGGGTAAAGCGGCGGGTAGAACCACTCTCAATACGGTTTGATATTCCGAAGCTCCCACACCCACAGACGCCCAGCGCACATCCTGAGGCACGATTTGCAGGGCTTCATCGGTAGTTCTGATGATAATCGGTAGCATTAGTACCGCCAGTGCTACACCTCCGGCAAATGCAGAAAAGCTACCTGAACAGGGGATGAATCCCTGTCCAAGCACAATCAGCCCGTAAGCAAATATCCCGGCAATAATTGAAGGGACACCACTCAAAACATTAGTGGCAAAACGAATCCAGCGAGCAATTGGACCTGAACTAAATTCAGATAGATAAACGGCGGCTAAAACACCAATAGGAACACTAATCAGCGCCCCAATAGCAATCACAATCAACGTACCGACAATCGCATTGCCCACACCGCCACCTGATAAACCCGCCGCCGGGGGCAATTCCGTAAATAAGTCTAAGTTCAGGCGGTTAAATCCTTTGATGATCACATATATAATTACCGCAAACAACGGAATCAGGGCAATAACTAGGCAAGCTCCGGCTAGGATAGTCATCACGATGCCAAACAGCGATCGCCCACTCGTGTATGAACGAGTAAAACTGTGAGTGGGAAAGTCTTCAGGTTGTTTATCTTGGATATTTTCTGCCATAAAGTTTTCAAGTTTTGACGTTTTGACCCTTCGCGACCTTTGAGAGCGTGAATAGACTTGAAATTTCCTTTGTGCAGACGTTCCACGCCTTACGTCTCTACTACCCCTACTTTCCTGCTCCCACTATCTCACCTTAAAACTTCTTAACTTGGCGCACAATCAACTCCGCCAGAATATTAACGATTAGTGTTAAGACAAATAGCACGAACCCGGCATACATTAAAGCCGCAACCTGTAAACCTGAAGCTTCAGCAAATTGATTCGCTAAAAGGGAGGCGATGGTGTTGGCTGGAGCAAGGATAGAAAAATTAAGTTGATTGGCATTACCAATCAGCAAAGTCACTGCCATGGTTTCGCCCATCGCTCGACCTAGCCCTAACATTATGCCACCGACAATGCCCGAAAATGCCGCCGGAATCAGAACCCGAAAGATAGTTTGCCAGCGGGTGGCTCCCAAGCCCAGAGATGCTTGTCGCAGATCTGGAGGGAGGGAAGCCAAGGAATCGCGAGAAATTGCCGTAATAATCGGCAAAATCATAATCGTTAAAATAATTCCCGCCGGAAACATACCCACCCTTGTCGGCTCTGTACTAAACAAAGGAATCCAGCCGAAGTTGTTATGCAGCCACTCCTCAAGAGGAAGCAAGACAGGAATCAAAACATAAATGCCCCATAGCCCGTAAACCACACTGGGAATCGCCGCTAACAGTTCCACCATAAACACCAGAGTCATCCGCGCTGATTTGGGCAGAAAGTTTTCGCTCAAAAAGACGGCGGTACCAATTCCCAGAGGTACAGCAAACAGCAGTGCGATCGCGGAACTCATCAGCGTCCCGTAGATCATGGGTAACGCCCCATAATTGTCTTCTACGGGATTCCAGGCGCTGTTGACCAGAAAATTCAGACCAAATTCCCCGATCGCGGGCAAGGCTTCTATGCCCACTGTGATCGCGATGAAGATTAAAATTCCCGCAACTGACAGCGCTAAGATGCGAGCCAGCCAGACAAACCCCCGGTCTAGAGTCTTTTCAACCCTCGACCGTTCGGGGAGTACTGCTGAATGAGATTCAGCTTGTGTGGTCATAAAAATCCTTCGTTGTGGGAAACCCTGTGTACCTTCGCTTCGCTTATCGGGCAAGCTTTAGACCAGGGAGGAACACGCGGTAGCGGTTTAAGAAGCATACCCCTTTCGGGGTGGAGGGGTATGGTTGCCCCTCCGGTTTTCACCCATTTCTGGGGTAAAGTTAGCCTCGCCA
>NZ_JAVJZI010000078.1:0-73441 GCF_040223135.1 Coleofasciculus sp. G3-WIS-01 | reverse complement strand
CGGAGGGGCAACCATACCCCTCCACCCCGAAAGGGGTATGCTTCTTAAACCGCTACCGCTTGTTCCTCCCTGGTCTAAAGCTTGCCCGATAAGCGAAGCGAAGGGACACAGGGTTTCCCACAACGAAGGATTTTTATGAATGTTAGGGTGCATTTTCAGGTTCATGTGACGTGTTTGATAAGGGTCTTTATTTGAATAACGCCACTGATAGATAAGAATGCGCGATCGCAACTCATTCTCTTTCAAAAAGATAGCGATCGCGCTTTTTTACGGTTACACTTCCAGGATTGGAGGTTGAGTCGTACTTGCCACTCGTATAACCCGACAGGGATTTCCGGCGGCGATAACATTGGCAGGAATACTTTTGGTAACAACGCTACCGGCACCAATCGTCGTATTATCGCCAATCGTGACACCTGGACAAATAATTGCACCGCCACCAATCCAGACATTATTACCAATTTTAAGCGGTCTGGCGAGTTCGCGTCCGGTTAGTCTTTGGGTTGGATCGGTAGGATGATAGGCTGTATAAATCTGCACATAAGGTCCACATAACAGATTATCGCCTAAATGAACCGTATTACAGTCGAGAATCACACAACCATAGTTCATATAGAGATTATCGCCGACATAGATATTACTGCCGTAGTCACAGTAAAAGGGAGGACTAATTTGAGGATTAGATCCCAGCTTGCCAAATAAGTCCTGTAAAAGTTGCGATCGCGTCTCTACTTCGTCTTCCATTGTGGAGTTGTACAAGCGCGTCAGTTGACAGGCTCGATTATGTAATGCTTTTAATTCAGGGTCAGATGCTAGATATAGCTCTCCTGCTAACATCTTCTGTTTTTCGGTCATCTGCTTGATCAAAGCAATATCCAGCCAGTTTATCATTGTTTGAGTTTTGTCCGGTTTCTCCACCATTCTTTTGGCGTGGAGAAGTCAATCATTATCCAGCGCCCCATTCACTCTGCCATTAAACCCATAAACCTGACGGCTACCCACAAACGGTACCAACTCAACCTCCCGTTCATCTCCCGGTTCAAAGCGCACGGCTGTACCCGCCGGAATGTTTAACCGCATCCCCTTGGTTGGCTCTCGGTCAAATGATAGAGCGTCATTCACTTCATAGAAATGGAAATGAGAACCTACCTGAATCGGGCGATCGCCTGTATTCGCTACCGACAGGCGCAAGGTTGGACGCCCCACATTCAGTTCAATCTCTCCCTTTTGGATGATTTGTTCCCCTGGAATCATCGTCTATTTTTAATGTAAGTTTACAAAAGTACAATTAATGTTGATTTGAATGACAGCAACTACTCCCAGTGCTGCAACTGCCTTGAGAACTGTCAACGAATCTAAATCTGTTTATAATACACGACTATTTAGCCTGTTGGCTAGACAAATAATTTGGTTCTCCCGTACTTAGTGTGATAATTTTTACTTATAACAAGCTAACTATTTCTTTACTTTAGGACTCTTGCCTTGCCGCCTCTTGCCTCGGCTCTCCCGTACATGGGTCATAATATCAAGAAAAAGCAGTCAATAATGGACGCTCAAGGAAGCGGCATATGACACACTCTCTGGTTCATTCTCCTCTTAGTTATTCTCGGCTTAATGACTAAACACTTAACCTATCGAGCTTTGGGCAGTAAGCATTAATTATGGTTATGTTTGAGGAAACAATTAACAATGAAAAGTTATTACTAATTGAGGCAAAAATAGCTATATAACTTATCAGTGCTGTTTCCTCGACTTATTCAGCAAGCCCTAAGCTGCTATGCAGCTAAATCCAATAATTTAGCTCCTGAAACCCTTTGATAGCTTAGATTGCCTTATCAAATTAAATGCGTTACAGCTTAACTAACCCTGGTGGATCAATAGCTTCCAGATCCAGATTGGTGAAGGCTCTGTAGGCAGTGCCACAATCATCAACTATAACTCGGAAATGATGAGTGAATCGAGTCCAGTGAGTCTTGCTTTTATTTATCCCACGCCAAGTATGCTCGAATCCTGTACTCCCTTGCTGTTTAATTTTTTGATGTAAGTCGTATAGATCTTCAGGATACCAAAAGTCGGTCATCTTGCGCTGAACAATTTCTTCTGGGGTAGCATCCCATACTGTTGCTGCCATAGCTGGGGTAACTAAGAGTTGACGTTCGTCTCTTAGCCGAACTAACCCACCTTTGATGTTTGGTGTTTCGATAAACCGTGAGATTACATCAACGAGTGGACGGGATAACTGGCATGTGCCTATCCAGATTGATGGTGTAGCAATTAGGGGTTTATTCATGTTTTTTCCGTTGTTTTCTTGGCTAATACTTATTAATTTTTTCTCAGCTAAAGATCTGGGAATGGAAAAGTGTTGGCAGCCACTTTTGTGCCAAAAGATTTTGAGTTCATTATAGTCCCAACGCTCCAATAAAGACGCCAAATTTTGGTAAAAGCTTCGGAGGATAACTGCCTTTTGTTTACTAGATATCCAAACATTGACCACATCCTCATGAAAGTAAACTTGACAGTCTTGGTCACACACAGGCAATTCTTTTTTAAAGAGTTCGCTTGCACGAGACTCAACTATCACCTTCGCATCCCTGAGCAACTGACTCATCTAACTGTTCCTCTGTGTAATTATCTCCAAATGTTTGATTCTTAATTGCTATTAGCTCTATCGTTTTCCACAAAGTTCCATCAGGTTTATGGAGTACAGAACCCAGAGCAATTAATTCTTCCTCGTTAGCTTCCTCTCCAGCAAGGATTGCCTGTAAGCGTGTTGTCGGTATAGCAGCAGCCGACGCTAACTGTTGGACATTGCAGTTTCGTCTAGTCAGTTCCTTTTGGACGAGAACACCAATTGTTACCGTCTCCGCGTTCATAGTTTGTTTAGGTTGTTTGGACTCCTGAAAAATTTTTTCCTCCATCAGTCTTCCAGCTTTTGAGACAATTCTGACTAAGTCGGATAGCTCTAAGCTGTTCATCCACATCAACACTTGATCGACTGTTGTGACTGTTTCATCTGTAGATTTTGATGGACTGACTTGACTAACTGTTAGAGGTAATCGCAAGTATTCTTCTAAACTTATCCCTCCATTTAGATAGATTTGTAGCTGCTCTGCTGTTGTACCTACATAAGCCGCTAATTTCTGTGCACTCTCTAGTCCTAAATTTCCTGATTCTCTTTCCCAAGCCCCCCAAGCTGAATAGGAGACGCCAACCTTGGGCGCAAACTGGCGTAAAGGTTCATCATCTCTTAGCTTTAAGCACAGCCTGGATAGGCGGTCTTTTCCTTCTACTGTGAGCAAAATTTTGACAAGTGTATAAATGTTATATTCAAACAGTACCATGCCTGATCCTGTGCTGTCAGACCCAGGCGTGTGCTTGATTTACACACTTGTGTTTAATTTTTGCACAAATATTATAGCATCAAGTCATGGAAGAGCGAAGATAAATTTCCCAAAAACTCATCCCGCATTTCTCACCAGTCTTGCCATCTGAGTCGTCGAAACCTTGACCTGGAGTAGGTTTCGAGCACCCTTGACCGACCTGACTTTTCACGGGCTCTCTCCAAACCTCTCTCCAAACCTCTCTCCTGGGGAGGAGAGAGGCTTTGAATTCTCCCCCTTCCGTGCTCTCAAAAGCTCCCGCATCCTCTGGCTTCCCCCATGGAATACAGCTTATCACTAACCTTATTGACTAAATTTTGATGGCTATAAAAATACTCTCAAACTTGCTATTAAACAATTCTCCAAACAACTTAACCCCTCAAAATTAATACAACCAATTATTCGTTAATATACAACGTAACTCTATATGCTTTAATCGAGGTAATTGCGTTAACTTACCACAACCATGAGTTCTAAATTATCTCAAAAGGTTGGCTCGCTACTAAGAACATTAAACTATCGGCAATCAGCCGTATTGGACTTTGGTCGATCTGTTGTTCTTACCAGCGCCGTTATTGCCACATTGGTTGTTGGGATTCGACAGATGGGAATCCTAGAGGCAGTGGAGCTAGGAGCATTCGACCAGATGATGCGGTGGCGTCCAAATGAGGCTCCTGATGAGCGCTTACTTGTCGTCGCCATCACCGAAAAAGATATACAGGAAATTCAGCAAGCGACGCTGTCTGACCAAACCTTGAATCGACTCTTAGGAAAACTCCAAGAGTATCAACCCTTAGCCATAGGTTTGGATATTTTTAGAGATGTTCCTATCGGAACGGGTCGCGCCGACTTACTCAAACGTTTCCAGCACAGCGGTAACATCATTGCGGTATGCAAAACGGGGAGTGCTGACCATCCTGGAGTTCCACCCCCACCCGGAATTCCAAAAGACCGAGTAGGATTTTCCGATCAAGTCATAGACACCGATGGAATTATCCGCCGCAGTCTGTTGTTCATCAGCTCTGCTGCCTCTAACACACCAGCCCATTCATCTGACGCTAACACAGATAGTCGATGTGATGATTCATCGGGTCACCTGTTATCCTTAGGTTTTCAGCTAGCACTTCGTTACTTACAAACGCTCTTAATCCAGCCAGAATTCACAACCGCCGATGAACTAAAGTTGGGTTCAACGGTATTTAGTCCCATCAAAGAGAATGATGGCGGCTATCAAAAGGCGGATGTAGGGGGGTATCAAATCCTGCTCAACTACCGCTCTTCTGAAACCGTTGCTAAGCAAGTGACGCTGACACAGGTACTTGAAGGTAAACTTGACCCCAATTGGATAAACGATCGCATTGTCTTAGTCGGTTATACTGCCCCAAGTAAAAAGGATGATTTTTTCACACCCTACAGTGCTGGTCAACAGGAAACATTTAAAATGCCAGGGGTTGTTGTTCATGCTCAAATCGTGAGTCAAATTCTCAGCGCCGTTCTGAATGATCGACCCCTGTTTAGGTTTTGGACTGAGTGGGGTGAAATGCTTTGGATCGCCGGATGGTCCCTAGTCGGAGGAACGTTGGCTTGGCGCATTCGTTATCCAGTAGCCTTTGGCTTCGCTGGAATAGTAGCTATTGGGGGATTATTTGGGATTGGCTTTGTACTTTTCACCCAGGCTGTATGGATACCGATCGCCGCACCGATAATAGGTTTGATTGCTACCGCCGGGAGTGTAATCGTAGTCGATAGATTTGAGAAGGGAGGATACGCCAATAAAATTTACCAGGGTGTCCAGAAACTTTTTAAGATTGAAATTGATCAGGAAGAAAAAGCTCGTCAGTTAACTGAATACGAGGGAATGATTAACCGAGTTCAGCAATGGCACCAGCAAGCGCAGGATCTGGGGGTTCAGGAATCCTTACCGGCTTTAGACCAGGGTTTGCAGCCGTTGAGTGACGTTGATGATGGGGAGGCGTTTAACCAATCAGCGGATAGTTTAGAGATCGACTACTTTGAGCAGTTGCAACAAAAAGCTAAAGCGCTGGAGAATCAGGAGATCACCCAGCAGCTCATCATAGAAATTACCGAGCAAGACGTGACGATACTTGAACGATACTGCCAGAAAACCGAGCGCAATAAAAATGATGTTTTGCGGGAGTTCATTCACTCACTTGAACAGACCCTAACTAATTACAAGTAATCTAGTTAGGGATTCTTTCCCTGCTGTTACCACTGGGAACCGCTGTTCTCGGTGGGTATCAGGAACTTTTGCCTTTATACCCCTCCAAGCCATTTCTACTAAGGAGCTAAGACTAAAAGTCTTATAAACGCACTAAGATTTTTACCCAGTAGATGCGTTACTGTAACAAATAGTCTCTACTGGAACCGCTTAATCTTAAGTTTTCTAGGTTCTATAGGTCGTGCTGAACAAGTTAACAAACTGCCGCCGTACCTGATACTATTGTATAGTATTATTGGGCACTTAACAAGCTATTTTGTTTCGCTAACCCCATCTAAATCAAAGATTCTAGATAGGGACTGCGCTCAACTTTCGTACAAGTGTTCTAAAAGCCTCCTAGTCAACCATCTATCTTTGCCGGATAACCTTTTGCTAGATCGTACATTATACCGTCAATGTAAAAAACCTACCCTTGTGAGGGGGGCGGGGGAGATAAATGTTTAGTTAAACGGGGGACTTTGAGCGACGTTTTAATCTGAATTAGATGGGCGATCGCTCTTCTCTATTTCGGAGGAAATAATCCAATGTAAAATGCCTAGAATTTTACAAATCTCGCTGATATAATACTCTTTATTATCGATGTTGAGGAGGCGATCGCTCAATCTTAAAAAACGCCAAACCGTTCCCGTAGTAACTGCCCCATAAACCGAACTAATTTGATTTTCTTTTTGTTGGTTAAAGATTTGTGCCCCTAACATTTGAGCTGCACATTGCCCCAATCCTCCAATAATATCTTCTTTTTTAGCTTCCACTAAAGTAATAATCGGGGCAGTAATAAATAGTTGTTCTGGAGACAGACTAATAATAAAATCGCATTCGCCGTTTAAGTCTTGAGAAGGATCGACAGTTAAATCTTTACCCGAGAAAATACTAATTTTTGGCTGTGTTTTTTGCGTTAATTCTAACAAAATTGGCGCTATTATCATTTCAGATCGCGCCTTTTCTGTATTAATATCTATCGCTAAAGGTAAGTAGTTTTTTAAGAAAAAATCCAGATTTTCGCTCTTAGCAACCTCTGGAATCTCTGCAAATAAATAACTTTCCCGGTTAACCTTTAAATCGAATTTTTCAACAACATCTGCCAGCTTAAAATTACTGAATCCCATTTTAGAAACATTTAACTCTAGAGTTAATTATAGTCGAAGTTCAGCCGAACCGCGCTCAGCCGAACGGTTGACGGCTCACCACACACTGGCTTGATTGGGACAACAAGCGCGATCGCACTTCTTATGGTTTCAGTGCGTAATAGTTTTCCCCACGTCTAGTTTTGGCTGAATCCCGGACAGTCATGCGATCGCACTCCTTCTAGTTTGAGTGCGTAATAGTTTTCCCCACGTCTAGTTTTGGCTTGATTCCGGACAGTCATGCGATCGCACTCCTTCTTCTGGTTTGAGGGCGTAATAGTTTCTGCCATCAGGGTTTTGACTATAGCCGGAGAGGGATGCGATCGCACTCCTTATGGTTTCAGAGCGTAATAGTTTTTCCGATCAGGGTTTTGGCTTGATTTCGGACACCAATGCGATCGCACTTCTTATGGTTTCAGAGCGTAATAGTTTTTGTCACGTCTAGTTTTGGCTGAATTCCGGACAGTCATGCGATCGCACTCCTTCTTCTGGTTTGAGGGCGTAATAGTTTCTGCCATCAGGGTTTTGGCTTGAATCCGGACACCAATGCGATCGCATTCCTTATAATTTCACGGCGTAATAGTTCTTGTGATCAGGGTTTTGGTTTGATTGGGACAGCAGGGTTTGGGCTTGATTGGGACAAGAAGTGCGATCGCACTCCTTATAATTTTACGGCGTAATAGTTTTTGTGAGCGTCTAAATACTCACTCAAGTTGGCAGAGTCGTTAGTACTACATTTTGTCGTGCGGAATGTGGGATTAAGATAAGCAATACCCTGCATTACCCACATCTTTCTTAAGATTAGCGATCGCTCTCGCTCTCTCCAACCTCCATTCCTACATAGCCAATTCTCTGCGGAAGTTCAGCTTTTTTCAATTCACATTTGTGGTAATTTGTCAAGTTATCGTTGAATTGCTTGACATTGAAAACCTTGTTTCACAAGGTTTTCATGATTGTTAAGAAATATACGTATTTGTTCGCATACTATTGCTTTGATGTCAATATTGACTTTACTTAATTCTAGATCTAGGATATATTTTGTCCGGAAATCAAATGACAAAGCTAATTATTTGACTTTCCGCTCACACCCCATTAGTGTTCAGTGTTTCCTAATTGCGAGAGGTTTACTCTCCTCATTACTGGTAGTTTAAATGGCAAGATCGCCTATCCGATAACTATCGCCGACAACATTAGTGTTCAGTGTTTCCTAATTGCGAGAGGTTTACTTTACTCGTTGCTGATGGTTGGAATTGCGAGAGTAACGACAACTTAAAGCAAGAGTATTGAAGCAAGAATAGGGGAGCATTTCCTGATAAATAGATTCCTATTGTTGGACAGATAATTGCGTCCAATTACGTCCTCTGTCGAGTCAATGTAGCTCAGGCAATATTTGCTGCCATGGGCAGGATTTATCCTGTCTTTATTCCCCATTCCCTACCCATAAAGGGGGTGGTTAACCCAGATTTTGGATGAGATAGCACCGCCTAAAAATTGAGTTCAAGAAAGGAGAAAATCAAATGAAAGCAGCCTTCTGGAACATAAACATGGGAAAAACGTCTCCGCAGAACCGGATCAACACATTCCAAAAATGGTGTGCCGATATGAAGCCGGATCTGCTGTTGCTTGAGGAAGTCAGCGAGACATTGCGAGACCGAATGGAGACTCTCACAGGTATGCAGAAACTCGACTACGTCAATACTTTGGATAAGAATGGTAATCCGACAACGAAACAGTTATGGGCATTGCAGAAGGCGGGACAACCGTTTCAAGCAAGGGCATTGAGATTTCCAGGGCTGGAGCAAAAACGACTCCTGTTGAAGGTGACAAGCCCGTCGAAGGTGACAAGTAAAACTGGGATACCCGGTAACGCATTTGAACTTTGGGTGATACATGCAAATGCATCAGCAGCCGGAGGTGCTGCCGCAACCAAGGCGGTGAATGACCATCTGAATTCTACTGCGGGAAAGGGGGCGATCGTTGGTGGTGACTTTAATTATGCGATCGCATCCGCAGGGGGAAATGCTATCCATCCACATAGTTGGCAGACTAAAGCCGGACAAGTCCAACTAAAATTCACGCAATGGAATAAAGTAGCTGGATCGACTCAGGGTCCAAATGACAATTTACATATTGAAAAGTCTGGTACTGTAATTTATCAACAAGTTCAACCGCATAACATAATCGATTATGTGATGAAGGGCGCAAACCGAAACGCAGTTGCCCAGAACAACTGTATAGGTGTCACCCCCGCCCCTGAAAATATGTGGATCGACATATTGAGGGAATTCGATCATTGCCCTGTTGTTTACGACATAACCTAAGAATGCCTGTTTTAGCAGTAGACACATCAAATAGTCCTATTTCCCCTTACATAAGACATAAGACATAAGACATAAGACAATCTCCACGTTTAACTTTAACTGTATCTACCTACTTATTCACTTGTTATTCAGATGAGCATTATCTACGGTATTCCCGATTGGCAGGGTGTCATCAGAACTGAAAAGTTCACCATTTTACCAGCTTCTGACGACCCCAACCAACATTTTGCCCTACCCGTAAATGTGAAGATGGGGAACGACAAAAAAGATAAACCGGATTTCTTTCTCAGCTTTATCTGTCCCCCCGGTTCTGCAGATCCAGAAACTAGCATTTACACCATGATTAACATGGGTCTGGAAACAGATCAACATATAGAAGAGGCTTTTGAGTATTTGCGCCAGGAGAAACCACAAGCTACCTTAGTGGCGGCTAACTTTGCTGCCGAAGCCTTCTGGAATTTGGAAATCCCCCAAATGGAACCAATCGTGCAACAATTTGCTTGGGAAAATGTGAATACAGCACGGATTTATCAGCGAATTCCAGAAGCAGCCGGATTGCTGATTTATAACGGATTAAAAGAAACTTCCCTCATCGCCAGAGCTGCGGTTCAATGCCAACTCATCGCTCTGGTGCCGCGTTTACCTCTAAAAGTTAAGTTTAATACCCGCGAGTTACTCCAGGCAGTTTGGGACTTACACCCGAGCCAGTCTAGTATCCCTCGCAATCATATTTATAATTATTTTCTCAGAGATCCCAATGACTTGCCCCTGACAATAGAGGAGGGAGACTATGACGTCACCAAACGGGACTTATTTTCTCAAACCATGGTGGGACATTTGCGGATGAAATTAGGCAGTTTTGCTGCTTCTCCCAGCATTGCTGAAGGACCCCATATCGGATTGCAAGACCCCTCAGATCCGTCTTTACCAACGGAGACGCTTTGGAATCTAGATATACCACTGGTTGTCGCCACCCCACTGATGTTTGACTTCGATCCCTTTGATCAAGTATTAGAAATTATTAGTGAAGAAGGAATTGACTATTTCACCTATTTCTCAAATACCCCTGAGCTTCCCAACGAGCTGACCACAGAAAACGTCTACGTTGATTCTAATTTGCCGCCTAATTTACAAAATGTTTATGCGGTTGATGTCAACTTGCGAGTCGAGCCCGAATATTCTTACAATGGCAATGCCCAGACGAAATTACATAAATTATTTCCCTACCCTGAGCCCGATGCTGACCCGCCAATCGTTAGTCTTAGGTTTAAACACCCCAATCAAAAAATCTATAACTCCCAGGTTCTGATTATTACAATGCAATATATGCACCAGGGTGAGAAGATTGATCGCACCGGGGATTATCTCTATATTGGTGCCGACCAAATTCCGGTTTTTGTCACAGTCAGCGCCACCTCACAACTATTAAATCAAGCTGAGATTGATGCTACGATCGCTGATCCCAATCAGAGCATAAGCGATCGCGGCACTCTGAATGCCGACAATCCCGCAGCCACGTTTGTCTATTTTGCCGAACTTAGTCAGGAAGCCAGCTTGGAAATTATTGCCAGATCCGTCGAGGATAATACGAAAACTTTACATCTAGACCTACCGCCCCTATCCACTCAACTAGACCTATTTAGTTTCCCCGAATTTGGCACCAAAAGTATCGAAGTCACGGTCAACTTTCAAAGCGGAACAGACCTAGCCATTGTTGAGTTTTTACCTGAAGGAACCGATGAACCCAGAACCGAAATGTTTACCCCAACTGACAACCAGAAAACAGTATCCTACTCACCTGGGAGCTTATTTGACTATCGCTATCGATACCGCTTGATGCCAACTGATAGCTCCCCAATACCAGACTGGTCAGATTATCTTTTGCCCAGCGAACCCCTAACCTTGGAGGTCTAATATCATTTGACGAATGACAAATGACAAATGACAAATGACAAATGACAAATGTTGAGGGAGCTACGGAGTTAGCGCTATTACCTCACACACCCTCTGTCGAATCTCGACAGCTAAAACAGATGCTTCGAGCAACTCAAACAATCCATTTATTTTATAGGAGTGCCAATGCTTTCACTTTACGTGCGTAAACGAGTGGAAATAGAAGGATCAGACGGGAAAACCCGCTCCTTTACCGTTTTTGCCGACACCGTAGAATCGGACAAATTCTACATCATACCCGAAAGTCCGAACTTCGCATTAGATCTAGACACGAGTCAACCCAAGTTCAACTTCATTTGGTACTACAGCAGCAATTATGAGAATGGTGGGATTTGTACCTTTACTGTCGCCCTACCCATACCCACAGAAGCCAGCGAAATCAACCAAGTTGCGGCGCAGCTTCAGGAAGACAATCTGGTAATTGGGCGATCGCATGATCTCTATAAAATGGTTGTGGCGATGAACGAAAACGAAACAACAACCAGCAAAGCGCTGCGAGAAGCTCTCGGACTCACCGAGGCGGAAGCGAAGGCTTACCAGGATAAATTCCAGCCCGATCAAGATTGGCAGCAATTCCTGCCGCCATCAACAATCAATTTACTGCCATTACCGATTAAGGGTGGAAAAGTAAGCATACGCGGCTTTGATAACCCAAATGCTTATGACGATTGGCAGAACGGAGATCAATCAGCCGCTGATTTTACCGGAGTCTACGAAACAACCCCTTCACTATTGGGAGATAACCGAGCTGTAGTCAGCTTCAACCTCAACGAATTCGGGGCTAACCTGTTCTGGCATGCTTTGGGTGGTCCGGATTTTTCGGGAGATCCACCTCCTGGGTACGAACCGATCAACAGCATCATCGCGGTTACCTACGAAGTAGATTTTGAAGCTATGCTCCCTCCAGCCAAAGTTATAGTCACTCTGGAGTCTGAAACCGTCGCCAAACTGATTACAGAGGAGCATACAGATAGCGATACCTGGGGTAACGAAAGCGAGCGCACTGAAGTGATCGCTCGGGAATACGAGAAAAAGGGTTTAAGCAGTATTGAAGTCAAAATTCCCAGTGTTTCCTATCTCGGCGATAATGACGATACATCGGAACATGAAGCGAACTATTTGGAATTACTGACACAGTGGGGTTCCGAGCAATTGGCAGAAATGGTGAATAACCAACTACCTGACGTCAACTGGGATGATCTCAAAGATGGTTTAAAAGAGGAAGTCGTTCTCTATGACGAAACTCGTGTCTTCCAGATTAGCATACCTGTTGCCTTTAGTGTATACCCCCAAGATCAGTTACCAATAATTGGTTCCATAATCGGGGATGAACCCCTAGAACAATATTTTCAGGCGATTAACTTGGACAACCGCCCTTACTACGACGTAACTGTTACCATTAACCCGCCAGCCAACATTGAGGATCTCAGTATTGGTACCCTAGCCGTATCACCAACCTTTGCTGGGAAACCCCTGTATCAAGATGGTCAACAAGTTAACACTCTGGTCTTCGATTCTAACAATAAAGATCAAGTGGAATTAACTGGTACTTTCGACGTCAATAGCAGCGCCGAGAAACAGTTTGAATACTCCTGCCAAGTGAACTACACGAACTCCACGCCAACCTACCAGTTCAGCGGTACCCAGACCGAGAATTACAACCTTTCTCTGGTGAGTGGAGCTACCTTGGGAGTCGTGTATGCTGAGCTAGTTGGTGGACAGATTCTTTGGGATATTTTCAATCGCGGAGAACTCAAAGTTAAATACGCCAGCGTTGAGCAGCAATATTTTCTGAATCAAGATGACTACGATGTTGATGTTTTGCTAACTTTGGGCGAACAGGTGACCCCGACGATTGAATATCAACTCAAGTTAAACTTTGCCACTGGTGGCAATAGCCTCACCTATCCACTAGATAGCACCCTCTGGGCGAGTATGGATATTTCTCAGGGGACTGGCACAATTCAGGTCCCCTACGAGAATACTAAACAATACATCTTTCTTTGTCCTGCTATTGGTTCAGGCAAGGCAACCATGTGTATTGTTCAAGCTACCTATACTCTGATGTTTCCCGGTGGCGTCGTGCGCGAAATTAGCACCAACATTACACTGAATGCAGCTAATAATGGTCTTTCTTTTTGGACAGTTCCCACCTCTTCCTTGGAAAACTTTTCTCCGAAGGGTACTGTAAGTTATACTGCCACGATTGTGACCAGTAGTGGGACAGAGATCAGAACAGGTGACGATGACAACGGCACCAACCTTTTATTGCAGATCGATCTTTAGGCAGTAGTACCGTTACAATCGGCTCGCATAGGGGATTCTATCTAGGAATCCCCTGCCCTAAACCCCATCAAATTTACTATCAAAAAAAGGGATTTGATTTATGCTTCAAGAAGATGGATCGCTATTTTTCCCCGACTATAATGTTGTCGTTTATCCCGATGACGATGCCCAACTGAACAAGTATTACTATACCAACACCCAACCTCGCCTGCGTAGTCAAGATGGCAATTATCGTTTTACGTTGATCGGTTTTGAGCCTCCAACTCAGGAGTCGGCTGGAGCGCTATCCTTGGTGGTAGATTTATCGGTTGAATCTGAAGTGTTAGAGGCGATTGCCAAAGAGATATCCCCCGACAATCCCCCACAATTGGCACCCATCCCCTGGATGTCTGGTACGGCAATTTTATCCCTAGTATCTTCCAGTAATAGATACGTAGCTCAGCCATCACTGATTGGGGACAATGCGGTAGTCTTCAATATGCTCCTGTCTTTAGATGATTTTATTCTGCTGCAATCGGTTTTGTGTAGTGGTAAGGATGGGAGTCAGGGAAAACAGGACGATTTTTGTCAAAACAGTCAACTCTTAGAAGATCCTCCTGTTCCGATCTCAATTATTTATAACCTTACCTATGCCTCCATGCGCCAAAGCTTAAAATGCAGCGCCACGATGACCTGGGATCGATTTTACACCTGGCATCAAAAAACCTGTGAAGTTAAAATTATCTTTATCAATTTTAATATTACGGAAATCGTTGAAGAACTCAAAGAAGAGCAGGCGGTTGAAATTGAATGTGCGAGCGATGGTGCGGAACATGAAACGGCTCTGGAATTAGTAAAATTGATTGCTGACTCGTTTTTTACACCGTTGCCCATCTATGAAGAGCCAGCTCCCGGCGGTAATAATGGCTGGGGACTGGGTTTTTCTTGCGTCGAGAGAGATTATACCGAGATTGCTCATAGCTTTTTGAATTTTGATATGAATACTGAGGTGGCAGTTTCCCGTCGCATGTATCTTCAGGGACAAATTGAAGACTTGGGCGATGCCTACGACCAAAATAAGATTGAGTTTATTAGGATGAATTTAGAGTCACCCTTTGAACAAGATCTAACGATTTATTGCAACGCCGATTTTGCGGCAGACCAAATTTACGAAATTTACCTGGGAATTTATGACAAGAATGGTGATCTGGTCAGATATATCAATCCGAATCCTCATCGTTTCACGGACAACGAAACCTGGTCAGTGACTCTGATTTACGACCCCTATAAAGAAGATGGTTATAGCTACCAGTACACGGTTGATTTTCACCCTGATACCTATAGAGACCCATTGAAAATCCCCAATAAAGTTAGGATAGAGCGTGGGGAAAAATATTTAGCGATTACGCCTCGGGACTACTATACTGTCCAACCTGTACCGGTAAGAACAGGTAGTAATTTACCTTGGGAGTTAATGCAGGCTATTATTGTTAACCTAAAGCTAGCCGACCAAATTTTTGATACCATTCAATTGGAAGGCGAGGAACGAGAAAAAACTTGGTTTATGTATAGGCCACAACCCAATGATTTTGACTTTTACTATAAAGTCACCTACAATACAGGTAGCAAGTTAATCAAAACGAATTGGATTAAAAGTGCTACGATTATTCATCTTGATCCATTTACCGAACGAACAGTATTTTTCTTGGCTGGTCAAGTTAATTGGACAAGATATAATCAAGTTATGGTGTTTGTAGAATGTATCAATGAACAGGAGGCAATTAATGGAAAAACATTTTTTCTGTTGACGGAAGAAAGTGAGCCGATCGCGGAATTCACCTATTACTATATCCAGAGTGAACAAAAGGAAATCAAATATAGCGCGATTTATTTTGAATCGGGTGGTTCCCAAACGCTCCCAGAACAAAGAACTCAGGATACCTACGTGACTTTACCCGCCTCTCCAGAGGTTACATCTCTATAGCTTTATCGATTTTTTCAGGTTACTAATTAGGAGGTCATCATGCTAGTCCAATACAGAGGTAAGATTGTTGTCAATGGCATCGAAGTTTATCCCGACTTTGAAAATACCCATCAATTCTGGTACATTCCCTCAGAAATAAAACTAGCCGAACGCAATAACAGCAAGATTTTTTCTCATATCTGGTATATAGCCAGTACAAGTGATGAATACGGCGACGGATTCCTCAACTATGAGGTAAACATGGCAGTAGAAAACAGTACCTTAGAGAAGATTAAACAAGAAATCAACCGCCAATGGGGAATCGCGATTAATGATATTCAATTAGCTCCAGTTACTTATAGTAATGGTCAGGTTTCATTGGTGGCGCTGCAACCGTTAGATGATGGCGATACCTCTCAAACAGTTTGGGATGCGGGCTCGCCTTCTCTAGTGGGAAATAATGCGGCAGTTTGTTCAGTTGAATTTCCCAAAGAAGGGCAATTGGCTGCGGCAATGTTCGCGGCGATCCAAGAAAAGCGAAATTCGGTGATGGCGGCTTATATCCTCAGTTATAAGGCAATGACCCCAGCTATTCAATTTCGGGTGAATGGTGAGTTTGAGGCGTTTTTAAACGATTTTAAATTGTCGGCTAACCTGCCCATACCTATCAAAAAAGTTATCCTTGACTTTGGATTGCAAATTCAATTCCAAGCCAGTTTTCAGAAAACCAATATGGAAATTGAGCTGATTAATTACGACGGCGAGGAAGAAAGCCAAGGTTTGGAATTGGCAATGCAGATTCTCTATGAATATATGTTGCCAATCTTCTTTGAATATCAGCTTAGTCCCAGCGATAGCTGGAATCCCTTGAGTGAACAACCAGAAATTATCGATGATATTGTGGCGGCGGGTGACATGGACGACGCTGGGGTGAAAGCGCTGAGTGAAGAAGCCCCGCCGATGATGATTACTATAAACGTTAGTAACTATACCGGAATTCAAGAAAACCAATTGAAGTTCATGTACTCGGAATCACGGGCAAAATATTTTACAATCGCCCCCCAATCAGCGGTACTGGAACAGTTGGATAATCCCGACGATTATATTAGCCAAATCAATCGCAGCGACTTTCCCTTCGGTCAACCATTCAATGTATCGGTGGGTGCTCCAGGAATAGGTCACGAAGAATTTACAGATCGCAATTTAGTTTATGTGAAGGTTAATGCGACTTATCCGCCTGGGGGAGGCTCCAAAAATGATTTGGAATTCAGAGTAGATGGGGTAGACAAAGACAATCCGATGCCGTTCCAATACAACGCCAAAGGGGATACAGATGTTGGCTATTCCGTCAGCTATCTGTATGAACCGTCTAATAATTGGAAGGCGGATAAAAACCAGTACGATATATCCGATTGCCAGACTGAAGCAAACGCAATTTCGGCATTTTCCGGTGAAATTCTCGACTTTGTGACGATCCTCACCCGGGTGAATAGTAATTTTATTTGGGGCGATCAGACCAAGCGGGTTGATGTGACAATTGAGTGCGAAGGCTATTCGGGAACCATTACCCAGTCATTCTTTCCAGATGATGTCCAAGAGCAATCGGCAAATATCCGCGTGGAAAAACAGCGATCGACAAAACGGCGGTTAAAATCGTCTATCTCTCGCTATAGTTACAAGTTGTTAGACGGAATGGGCAACGTTATTTACGAGACCGATGTCCGAGCAGTAAATAACTTTATTATTACGGTCTCAGACCAATACCGAGAACACGTACCGATTCCCTTCTTCAATGCGCTGCCAGAACAAGGTATTATTGTCGCGTTTGTCTCAGTTCATTATCAAGGTGAAAACGGTGAAAAATGGGATTCTGAACAGATTCGGTTGACGCCAGACAATCGTTTTGAAACAAAAGAAATTCTGTTGGCGACGTTGACCGAATATCCCGATAAAGAACAACTGTTATTTAGTTACAAAGTTAAGGTGATCAAACAGGACACCTCTGAAGATAACTATGAAGAAACAGACGTAAATCCGACCCAAGCGCCATTTGTGATTACAGGCACACCTCCAACGGCTAGCTGATACTGAATCATGAGAGTTATTAGTAAAGATACAATTTACCGGGAAGCGCTGGAGAGAGCCGTTTCCATCTTGACGGAGAACTATCCCGATCGCGCCCAACGCCTTCAACACACTCTTGATGTGGTCACTCAGGATATTATTAACCATCCCCATCCGGCAAAAGCTTGGTCTTATAGCAGCCTGAATAAAGATGGAGCGCCTGTAGAATTTACCTTTTCCTCCCTAGATGATGACCTGCGCTATGCCGTGGAAGTCGGCGGACCAGATATTTTTAGCGAGGATCGCTTAACCAGAGCCAGTCAATTGCTATCTATCCTGGCTCCAGAGGCACCCTTTGGCGAAATCGTCAGCCAATTTAAGCAGGTACAGGCAGAGGGGATACTCAGTTGGGGCGCCTGGTTAGGGATTCGCCATCAGCGCGATCGCGATCGCTATAAAATCTATGCCCAAGTGCCCAAGAAGGCAGACAACGGTACTGGGGGCGCAGCAGAACTGATTGCCCGATATCTGGGTCAACTACCCAGCTTACTAGGCAATCGCCGCCTGGAATTAATTTCCGTCGGACAAGCGATCGGCTCAACCCGCTGCGAATTTTACTTCCTGCTATCGGGATTGGGGCTTCAGGAAGCCGAAATCGCCCATTTACTGGAGCAGTTTGGCTTGCAGCACCATCAACCTGCTCTGTTGGAACTGCTCAGAAGCCCCCGCAAGACTCTATTCGGTACGCCAGATTCAGCCCCCTTACCCGAAGTCAAATATGCTTTAAGCTGCTCCGTACTACCGGGAAACCAGCAGCCAATTGTTTCCATCTTTACCAAAGCCAACCAATATCTGGGTGGGGATGGCTTCATTCGCTATGCCGTGATGGTAACCGCCTATCGTCGCGGTTGGCCTTTTGAAACCTACTCAATTTTCACCCAACCCATCGGGCGACAAATCCGGCGCTGCGCCCATCACAACGTTCTCGGCTTCATCGTTGTCCCTGACGCCGAACCGGGTTTGCATATTTCCTTGAGTTCCCCATTTCCCCAGTAAGCCAATGTCTATCAATCGCACGATTGAACGAGCCATTCGTTTTTTACTGCTATTTCAGCATGACGACGGCTGGTGGGCTGACTTTCAACTGGCACCAGGACCGAGTAATATCTGGGTTACCGCCTATATTGGCTGGGTTCTGGCAGGTCAAGATCATCCCCAAGCCAGAGATGCGGCGGCTTTGGCTTGGCATTGGCTCTCGGCACAACAGTCCCCCGGCTGGGGATATAATCCCTTGACCCCCCAAGATGCCGACAGTACCCTCTGGGCGTTACAGTTAGCCGCAGCAGTTGGCGCCAGGGGACGCGGGGATGGGGGGACGCGGGGATGGGGGGACAGTTCTGAAGCTGGGGGAGAGAAAGTTATCCCTTTGAATCCAACTTGGTATCAAACCCGAGTCGAACAGGGCTATCGGTTTCTCCAGCAGCACCGACAACCTGGGGGCGGAGTGGCAACTTATGCTCAGGATCAGGAAATTCGCGCCTTCATCGGAGCCTCTCCATCAGTATCCTTTCAGGGTTGGTGCCAACCCCATGTTTGCGTTACCGCCGCCGCCACCGGGATAGATGAACTAACTGCAGATGCCTGCGAATTCTTGCGAGCCAATCAATCGGCTGACGGGTGCTGGCACAGTTACTGGTGGTGCGAGGACGAGTATGCCACCAGCCTAGCCGTTCTGGGTCTCCAGAAACAAGATCACCCAGAAGATAGGGAACGGATTGATCGCGCCGTGCAGTGGGGGCTGACGCGGATTACAGATCAGGGTTGGGTGCCCTCAACGTTGTATCGTTACGGTTCTCCCTTTGCCACCGCTTGGGTGATCTCCCTGCTTTCCACCCGTAAGCAACTGCAAGTGGTGAGGGATGCCATGGAAAGGGCGTGGCAATGGCTAAAAGGGCAACAAAAGCCCAATGGCTCCTGGTTAGGTTCCGCCTGCCTACGAGTGCCACCACCGGATTGGCGCAACCCTGAGACGTACAATCGCTGGAAACTAGGCAGAAAAATTGAAGGCGGTATTTCACTAGACCAGAATAGTTTATTTACCACAGCAACCGCGATCGCTGCCCTCAGTCATTGGAAAACTCAGATAAGTTAAGTAGTCGGACTGGCATAAAACGACGAATGACAAATGACAAATGACAAATGACAAATGACAAATGACAAATGACAAATGACAAATGACAAATGACAAATGGCTCAGAAGATTACCCATAATCTTAATGGTAATAGCCCTGAATTGCTGGGCGATATTGCCAGTCTCCGCAGCGGAAAACACCGGTCTGCTTCCCTTAAGACCCAGCCAGCAAATAGAAGGAATGGCTCGTTACGAGGTTTTGGAATCGCATAATATCGGCTATATTGCCTGTCCCAAAGGCTTCACAACCGAGTTCGTAAGAATAGATTATGATAACGGCTCAAACCGTGACTATCTAGAAAAGGTAGCCACGGCAGCCGATTGCCATTTTGATATTCCTGGCGAGGCTGATTTTAGTAGAAGCCTGAGACGATGCAATCGATGTATTAGAAACCTGACTAGTGGTACCGATTTTATCGGATGGCCAAATAGAGGAACACGTTCGATTTTAGACTACCCAGATTTTTATCCTCCCCTGTTCAGTCACCGAAGTATCAATAGATATAATTATATAGACCCAAGTACGAGTCATCCCATTTCCGATAGCCGGTTTAGAGTATCCGTAGCCGAACCCATATCGCTCTATCAGCCGCCCACAGCTGTACCCGTAGACGTTGACCATCTGATGGCGAAATCAAAAAATG
Source organism: Coleofasciculus sp. G3-WIS-01 (assembly GCF_040223135.1). Taxonomy (NCBI): domain Bacteria; kingdom Bacillati; phylum Cyanobacteriota; class Cyanophyceae; order Coleofasciculales; family Coleofasciculaceae; genus Coleofasciculus; species Coleofasciculus sp. G3-WIS-01. The sequence continues at coordinate 53,297 of NZ_JAVJZI010000078.1, read as the reverse complement.
TCGGTTATGTTGCCTGTCCTTTGGGTTTTACGACGAGATATCGGGATAGTTACGCAGACAAAGAAAAGTTAGCAGACTGTGATGACAACGGCCGGTGCAATCGATGCGTCAAAACCTTTTATGGTAGAGATATTTATGAACTGACTGACAAAGATAAATGGCCTCACAATAACTACTGCACAGACGACGAATTTCCGCCCCTGACCAAACCATCTGATGTGCAATTGAGTGGGGGTTGCGCCAGAAAGGAAAAGCGCTACTCCTGGTCTGAAGAAGACTGGATCTGGATTGTTGATCCGATGCCCTTAGATTTCTGGTCTAGCGATATTATCCCCGGATACAATCAAATTAATATCTATTGGCAGGGAACTCGATACAGCTATTACCAGCTAAAAAATCAACCCAATCTAGTTTTCTACCTGCCCGATCGTTTTGAATTAATTAAGCCAGAAGATGATACCGTTCCCGACCGCTCAAAACTCAAGTTCACTACCCCAGATGGCTCCCTCGATAATTTGAAAGCTACGTTTAGCTTCTTTGCCAAAGCTGTTGTCGATGGCGATCGGATTGACGATGCCAAAGCCCAAATCGCCAATCAGATTGGTGAAGAACCAGAAATGCTAATTTTCCAAGCCGATAAGAATTTTCGCAGCCAACTGACCTTGCGCTTGCCCAATCTAGAAGGAACCGCTAGCCAACCACAAGTTCGGGAAACGGCTCAAATTGATATTGAATCAGGCTTTGAGGATGAATTAGATTTAGCCTTTCCTGCCTTCCAAGCCCTATGGAATGCCATCTTTAGTGATGGTTCTGATACGGTCTTATTTACGGGAGACGTAGAAACGAAAATCAATGACGGATTCTATAAGGATCAGATTGATTTTATCGGGCGATTTGCTCCCGAAGACATGGAGGAGTATTACTATTCAATTATTGATTCGGGGACGGATACAACCTACAGCAAAGCCTTAAACGCAACCACATTTGCCGAGGTATTTGACGCGCCTCCTAGTGGCACCGATGGACAAATTGAAACCCTGAATCTGGATTTTGGCGAAAATTCGGCAAATTTATCGCCATCTAATTTGGAAGACGAAATAGAATTACAACGGCCGATATCCGATTTGATTCTCGGTAACGAAGACCCCGATGTTTATCGTTATACCCTGAAAGTAATGCGTGAGAACGCTTGTAATTCTTGTGCTAAGACTGCCAATGCTGATTGGATCTATATCAACCAGAACGATACCGAAAACTGTCAGGACAATTGCTCTTAATCTCCTCAAGGGGTTAGGACTTACGCACAGGCTCTATATGTAGGGTGGGGAGAGCGTAGCGTAACCCACCTTAACCAATATATATAGTGTGGCGGCGTAAGTCCTGGGGGTAACAATCTACTTGAGGGGTAGGCAGGGTGTGGGGGTGTAGAACAAAATAAGAAATAGGAACTGAGAAATGTTTGCTAAACTAACAGAACCGTGGCAACGCCGTCTCATCTGTTCTAGATGGATCAGAGGATTATTGATTGTCTTGATAGTAGGGGTGATTAACTTATGCTATTGCCGGCCAAGTTATGCCCAGTTCTTTCCCGGCTTTCCCTACAAGTACCCCGCGCCATCTTCCCTTGACTACGTGATGAAACCCGAGCCGGCGGCGGAAATTGATATCGATGACGATACTTCAATTTGGGAATCAAACAATGTTGGCTATATTGTTTGTCCTGGAGGCTTTACCACAAAAGTCAACGACGAGCAATATGACCTGCTAGTATCACAAGGAAATCCAGCAGATTGCGATGCCGACAATAAAATCTGCAATCGCTGTGTTGGCGTCGAAACGGAAATTGATAGTGATTGGCCCCACAGTAGCCAGTGTACCGATCCAGCTAATCAATTCTCTCCCTTGAAAAGCCACCTCGATCTCAAGACAAGTGGCGGTTGTAGCCAGTCTTATTCGGACTTATTAGTAACCGATGCCGTACCAATAGTTCAGCCTCCCATTGGCGGCCCCCTATCCTTTGATTATGTGGCAGCGCTATCGAATACAGTGGGTTATTTGGCCTGTCCTCCGGGTTTCACAACTGACTACAACACAGCCAAAAAATTTGATCTGTTAACCCCGGCTAATTGTGATGAGAAGACTGGACGATGCAATCGATGTATTGCCTCTGCTGATTCATTCCCTGACTACGATCAAACAGCCTGGCCTCACAATCACGACTGCGAACCTTGGGAGTTTGAACCCCGTATAGGATGGATGAATCGCTCTGATTTAAAACCGACTGGGGGCTGCGGCACAAAAATCAATGATGCCTGGATTGTCGATGCCATACCATCGGATTTTTGGGAATACGATCAAGGAAATTACGGCTACCAGAGAATCTCCATCGATTGGCAAGGTAATTTATACAGCTACTACCGAACCAATTGGAATCAATTTTCCTATCTCCCCAATGAATTTAAGCTCGCCGAGCAACAAAATGGCGCTCCGGCTTTATCAATCCTACAGTTCGTTAGCTCCGATGGTTCTGTAGAAAATACCCAAGCTCTTTTCCGCTTCTTTGCCGAACCTGTTTTCGATCAAGATCGCATTGATGCCGCCCAAAAAGAGATTGAAAGTCGCCGAGATGAATTTAATATTCGTGAAGAAGATCCCATAGAACTGGTTGTCCTCCAGGGATATCAAAGTGTTGCCACCGAACTTTACCTGCGCTTACCCAATGAAGATAGCAACGAACCTCTAATTCGGGAGAATGCTCGAATCAATCTCAAAGAAGGGGTGCAGGATGAATTGGACTTGTCATTCTCAGAATTTCGGGCACTATGGGATGCGATTTTCAGTACAGCGCCGGGGAATGATCTGTTTACTGGCTTTGTATATGTGTCAATCAATGACGGGCAATCCACTGAAATGATCAACATGAATGGGCGATTGGCTCCGATAGATATGGAAGAGTATTACGACTCGATTATCGATCCGGGGACGGATACAACCTACAGCAAAACCTTACAGACGATCACCTTTCCTCCCATTTTTGACCCACCCGACAATGGGGATGAGCGAGTCCAAGCCCTGGCTCTGGATTTTGGCCAAAATTCGGCGGGTTTATCCCCTACTAATTTGCAGACGGAGATTGATGTACAACGACCCATACGTGATATTGTTCTCGGCAACGAAGATAGTGGTATTTATCCATATACTCTCAGAGTTGTGCGTCTGAATAATCGCAATTGTTGCTCGACGAGTGCGGATGCTGAGGCTATCTATGTTACCCAGAGCGATGTCAACACCTGTCAGGACTGGTGCAATTAACCGGACTTGATAGATTGGGTTCGTAGTAGGGGCTAAAGCCCCTAATTTTATCGGTTTTTTGGGTGTAATACCAAATCCAGGTTAGCCACCCCCGTTATAACAAAGTCCGCGCAGGCGGCCTACCCTTCGGGAAGGCTTCGCCTATGTTTGTGTAGCAGCGATTTCAATCGCCTCCTCTTGCATGGGGTTACTTTCCACCTGCAATCACTTAATCAGGAACTAGGGATACCTTTCTCGATAAATTCTGGGATAATTAAACGATGCCAATCTAGTTTAATCAGCTCCGTGTTACCAAAACGCTGACCCAATACATCCACTGGATTGGTATTTTCTGTTACTATTCTCACTATAATCCTGATTGAACCGATGTGACGACAAATCAGAACTTTATTAACCTCACTCGTTTTCGTCACCATCCGGTCAAGTGATTGACGTTGCCATGAGTCATAGTTTTGCCGCTCAATTTGATTTAGAGACCTGAAACCCTTATTAATTCGTTCTTGAGTGTCAATTTTAAATTCTGCTTCGCTCCACGCTTGTTTATTGCTATGGCTGGGTTATAAATTTTTGGAGATGTCTATTAGGGTTTTACGGCGTAATAGTTTTTCCCATTAGGGTTTTGGCTTCATCTGGACAAGAAGTGCGATCGCACTCCTTATGGTTTCAGTGCGTAATAGTTTTTGGGATCAGGGTTTTAGCTTGATTTCGACTTACGCAAAGGCTCTATTTGTAGTGGACTGACCCAGCTAAAATTGTGCAATAGATTGATGGTTAAATGGGGCGCACGCCGTGCGCCCCTACAATTCTAATCCACCCAATTAGCTGGGTCACGGCGCCATCGTGGGGAAAACAACATCAGCCATAGGTGGTGAGTACAGTTGCCGTTTCTAACCCCCCATATTTAATTTTGATTATCATTATCAGGCCATTATTTCGGTCAAAGCCAATTACCCACGATCACAAACGGTGCCCAGTAATAGGGATGAGCGAACTCCTGATCCTGCAAAATCCTGAGTTGAGCAAGGCGCAGGGATTCAGCTTTTGTGGCTTGATTTTTGGCTAATTCCTCGTAAAATGTAGTCATTAGCAACGCTGTGGCTTCATCACTGACCACCCAAAGCGAGGCTAAGGTGCTGCGTGTCCCGGCTCGAACAGCAACTCCTGCTAACCCTAGAGCCGCCCTTTCATCCCCTTTGGCAGTTGTGCAAGCGCTAAGGACGAGTAATTCAATCGGCTCAGTCCGAGTTCCCTGTTGAGTTCGCAGGAGATCATCGAAATCCTTCACGCTAATATGGCTATCCCAGGACAGGATAAAGGTGTCATCAGCACTAGAACTAAACTGACCGTGAGTGGCTAAGTGAACAATGGGGAAAGAAAAAGTCTTGATCGCCTGCTGAAAGTTTACCTTGGTGAATGAATCATTCAGTAGGATTTGGCTCTCCATCTCAGCCGTGATCCGCTCTAATTCCAACTGAACGTTTGGTAGAGGTTGGAACCCTAAACGAGCTTCGCTTAATCCAAAGGCGAGAATTTTTAGCGTTTCCTGGGTTAAAGGTTGAGGATCTACTAATTGCAGACTCGGCGCGATCGCGACGCTATACTTCTCTATTATGTAGCGCTCGCCATCATGTAGGGCTGAAAGTGGCAGGTTCCGGAGCGCTCCGTCGGGAACAAACACTAAGGTTTTCACGCCACTGGCGGCTAGTTCTGCTTCGACGGGGCGGATTAACCAGTTGTACAGTTTTTGTGCAGGGTTTAATATGTTTTTTGAAGACAACCGGAGACGGCGGATCGTCGCCGCATTCAGCAAACTCTGTATAGTCTGCTCGATTTGCTCTTTTGGCAAGAACGTGGTGTATTGACGCAGGGGTTTCCCCGGTAGTGTGACAATGACTTCCAAGCGATCGCTTAAAATGATCGGATAAAAAACGGCGGCTGTTTGGTCAAGTTGGTCGATTTGAGTCGGTTTCGCATTTAGGCAAGCATCCCGAAAGAAGTTGTCTAACTCTGCTAATTGTAAGGATTCAATCACTTCCCTGGCTTTTATTAAGTTGGCTTGCTCTGGTGTCGCGCCCGGTTGCAACAGTAGTCCGACTAGCTCCCGGTACACCGGTTCTACGCTCTCTCGAAACGAAAATTGAACGTCTGAGCTAACGGCGACTAAATCACTGCGTAAAGACTGGAGGGTGTTAACCGCTTGAGAGTAAGCGGCGATCGCTCCTTCTCGATTTCCGGTTGCAATAAGAAGTCTTCCCAGTTGCCATTGCCAGCGATAGGCAATATCAGATGCATTAATCCCTTGTGCCAAAAGCAGGGCTTTCTCAGTCAATTCTTGGGCATAGTTCCACTGTTTATTCTGCTCGTACAGCCCACCCAAATTTCCCAACGCATAAGCCAATGTTCGTTTATCGTTTAAACGCTGAGCCTGTTGAACGGCGGTGGCTAAAAGTTGTGCAATTTCCCCATGACTTGCAGCGAAAACGTCCCCCTCTCGCTGTTGAGCCATCTTGATCAGACTCTGAGCCAGATTAATTCGAGCATTAACCGCTGTCCGAGACAGGGGTAACTGAGTCAGATTGGCACGAATTTGAGGCACCAATTCCAGAGCCTTTGACTCCTGTTTCTGATCGACGAAAAGACTCAGTTGATTGACTTGTGCTTGAATCTGAAGATCAGGTGAGGGAGATTCGGCGGCGGCGCGTTGATAGAAATCCAAAGCCGCTTGGAATTGTTGCTGTAATCGAGCAGTGTTCCCTAAACTTAGAAGTGTCGAAGCGACAGACTCCGGTGCTGGTATTTTTTGGGCAATAGATAAACTTTGTCTTAAGGCGTTATCGGCTTGCTCTAAATTACCGATTGCTTGCAAAGCATTACCTAAACTCTGAAGTCCTTGAGCTTTGAGCCGAGTATCTGGCTGTTGTTGGAAGCTCGCATTAACCTGCTCTAAAGTACGAAGGGCTTCACGATAGAGCCCTAGGCGTCGTTGAGCTTGGGTTTGATTAATCTGGCTTCGGGTTGCGCCGCTGATATCCCCGATTTGGTTATAGATATCGGCAGCATTTTGCCAGGTTTCTAGGGCTTGTTCTGGATCACCACGGGAGAGTTGCAATTTGCCCTGTACTTCTAGTGTTTCGGCTAAGAGTTTGGTTTGTTCCCCACTCTCCGATAGTCCTTGAAGGCGATGAAGACTGTCTGTAATTGCCTCAGTAGCGGCGTCCCATTCTCCGGTTTGCTGGTAAACCAAGCAGAGATTCCTTAAAATCCTGGCTTGACCGAGTTGATCGCCTTGGGCGGTATAATCGGCATTAAGTTGTTTCAATAGGGCGATGGCTTGGGAGTATTGTCCTGTTTTATAGAGTTGTTCCGCTTGTTGTTCTAAAGCATTTTTGTTTAATTCGGCGATGGGATGCTCTTGGGATAGGGAACGAGAGGCGATAATTTCTGCACTTGGAGTCTGTGGGGCGGTGTGGAAAGACGACAGCGACATGGCTGGCGCCCTTCCCAGCCAGATAACGCCAATAAACGATAATAGTCCTAAGGTAAGGATTGACAAATTTTTCAGTTTCATATAGGTAATGACTAAAGAGTCGGATAAAAGAAAACGGAACGGTATGACACTTTGTAAATATAAACCTCAAACCTTGACAAATGACATAAGACCACCGACTTAAAATGATTGGTACTGACTTTAGAGTTTGTAGTTAGCGCTGTCTTCGCTGCTGGCACTAAAGTGCCTACTACGAAACCAGCTTAAGTCAGTGCCATTCGACTTAAAATACTTTGTATTCCAACCGGAAAGATAAGCCATTTTCTTGCCAGGTATCTTTACTTCCACTTAGGTCAATTAAAGGGATACCCCAATCGAATCGGGCGGTCAATTTATCTCCGGTTCTCCATAACAAACCTAATCCCGCAGTCGCCAGGGTGTTGGGGTCTGGATTGGCTCTACCGGAACTATTCCAAGTCGTGCCAATTTCCACAAAGGGAGTCACTTGGACAATACTGTTCCACTCAGGGATACGAGCGATGGGGACGCGGACTTCGGCGGAAGTTAATAAGCCATTATCTGAGAGTAAAGCGTCCTGACGATAACCTCGGACACTATCTATTCCTCCCAAGCCAAATTGTTCGATGGGAACTAAGGCGTCATTGGACAGTTGTAGATCTGACCTCAATAAAAGGATGGTGTCGGGTGCTAAAAGGCGCAAATACTGTACCTGAGCTCGCCAACTGAAAAATTGACTATCCGGCGATTTTTCATTTATAGTGGCATTTAAAGCACCAATCCCTAGGCTGAATTGCGATCGCAAGGCGAAGACTTCTGTACTCCCCCGATTGATCCATTCCTGAAAAAACTCAATGGCTGAAATTCTGGTTTCACCTTGCTCGTTTGCTCCCGGAGATAAGCGGAACCCGTCGCCCAGCAGTGAGGTGTCGCTCTCACGTCTCACCGCCGAGAGTCCCAAGGCAAATTCTTGGGTAGGAGTGTCAATCAGGGGCTGACGGTAGTTAATCTGATAGTCGCGGGCGTTTGACTCGATATCGACTTGGTTGAAGGGTGCTTCGATAACGTTGCTGCTTGAGCGACTGTAGGAGAGTTTGAAGGTACTGTTTCTGGGATTAATTGGGATGGTGTAGCTGGCTTCATCGAGGGAGTTACTGCCGTCGGTGTTGGTATAGCCCAGGATGAAGGAGTCACCCAATCCGAAAAGATTGCCTTGCTCAAGTGTAACATGACGCCGCACTGTGCCAACGCTGGGAGAGCGTCCGTTATCGACCCTGAGAATGGCTGAAAAGGAGGGAGCTTCTTCAACGGTAACTCTGAGTACACTCGTACCCGTCTTTGACCCAGCGGCTAACTCAGCCGACACATTTTCAATCAGGGGGTTGAGTTGAAGCAGTTGCAAGGTTTCTACCAACTGATTGACTTGTAAAGGGGTTGGGGTAGCTCTGGCAAGACGCGATCGCACATAGTTAGAGTTGAGTCGCCTTGTCCCTGTCACCTCAATCCTCTCCACTTCCCCTTCAATCACTTCGATGGTGACAACGCCATTGTTTAGCGCTTGCGGGGGAATAAACGCGCCACTGGTAATATAGCCCCGGTTAATGTAAAGCTCGGCGATCGCATCCTGAACTTGCAGCAATTCAGTAAACGCGATCGGGCGTTGGGTAAACGGGGCAGTCACCGCCGCGAGTTCCTCTGGACTGAAGACAGTACTACCAATGACTTCAAATCTCTCAACTGTAATTGTACCAGGAATGTTATCTGGCAAAAGTGGGGGAGCGATCGTTGGAGGAGAAGCTGGCGGTTGCAGCAACTCATCCGGGGAGGGTAGCGGTTCAGGTTCCGGTAACGCCGGGGGCTGGGGTTCGACAGGGTTAATCCCAGGAGTCGGTGAGCCCTGGGAACGAAACTCAACACCCTGGGTTGGTTTGAAGGTTTTGTGCCAACCTGACAGGCTGTCACTAAGGTTCTGGTGCTGCACCCTGACCAGAGCATCCCCTACCTGATTGGCAGTCAGTGATATATCCGGTTGTAACCTCGTATCCCCGAATTCTGCCATTTGAGCGCTAACCGGTGTCGCCACTGGGCTTAAACCAAGAATGATAAGTAGGTGCACACAATTAAAGTTAACGGTTGCGATCGTCATTCGTCATTTGTCATTAGTCATTGTTCATTGGTCATTGTTATTCCTAAGGGTTTTGGGAAAAAGTGTGGGCTTTACGTAACAAAATCCCCCCAAATGTAGAGACGCGCCATGGCGCGTCTCTACCAACCGCTATTACTAGACTGACGTTCTAGGTGGAACACAACCGGGGTGAGTCAAGGCAGGCTTTTGCGGTGTAACAGTAGGCGCGGCGTCAGTCAGGATAACTGTTCCATCAGCCGTAACAAACCAGCCTTGTATTTGCCGAATCACCCGATTTTTAGGTTGTCCACTGTCGATTGATGGCAGACGACTCACCCCTCCAGACGGCACCTCAGTACTCGGTTGAGACCACTCCACGACCACAACTTCATCAGTTAGCGGGTCATTAGGACTGGTGGGTAAACCCCCGCGTCCGCTGATGACAAAGGAACTGCCGGCAAGTTTCGGTGCACAGAGATTTTGTGCAACTAAGCCTTCGACATCAATGACGGTGGTTGGTAACTCGACTAATCCAGAACTCGGATCAGCATCAGGGGTGTTAATTTCCACGATGCCGCTGAATTCAGCCCCCAAGTCCGAACTGGCAGTGATGTCGCTTTCTCTTGTAAGTTGGGGACGGAACTGAGTGCCGAAGATGCCTTGTGCATTGACGATAACGCGCCCACCTTGACTATTAGTGGCATTAGCCGTAATGTCGCTATTGTCCAGGGCGACTAAGGTATCCGTGTTCAGGGTGATATTACCACCCGCGCTCGGTCCGGTGGCGTTAGTGGTGATGGCACTCTCTCCGCGCATCTGAATGTCTTGAGAATTCAGGGTAATATTTCCCTGGTCTCCTCCAGCAGCAGCCGCTGTAATCACCCCTTGATTTTCCAGTCGGATTGTGGCAGCCTGTATCTCAATGTTGCCCGCAGGACCCGTTCCTGGGGGCGCCAGGTTGCGGCTTTGGAAGTTACTCACACTCAGGGTTGCCCCATCCCGGACAATTAACCTAGGAGTCCTAATCCTCAAATCACCCCCGGCTCCATCACCGACAATCGCCGAGGCAAACAAGCCGCTGGCAGAATTGGCTGATGTACCCCTTACTTCCACCGACTGCTCAGCGTTCACACTCAGGGTTCCCCCAGCACCTGAGCTAAACGTCGTACTGAAGGCTTGGGCGCCATCCCGGACAATCAACCGTCCTGTATTAATCGTCAAGTTGCCCCCATTTCCACTCCCCTGAGTCCCCGTCGATAAACTGGTGAAAAAGTCATTTGGGTTTGTACTAGTTAGCTCCACAGAGCCCGAAGCGTTTATAGTCAAATTTCCCCCACGACCGGCACCAAAGGTTTCACTACCGACTGTTGCCCCATCCCGGATAATCAATTGCTCGGTGTTAATGGTGACATTCCCCGCGTCTCCAGTCGCAGCCAATCTACTGCGGTTAAATAAGCCACTGGGAAACCCGTCAGGGATTGAGACTCCAATCAGTTCTACGGACTCCGCCGCATTCACGCTGATCATACCCGCACTGCCGGCGCCAGACGTACCCGATGAGACTTGCGCCCCATCCCGCAGCCGCAACCGCTCTGTGGTCAGGGTGACGCCACCGCCCTGTCCCGAGGTTGTCGTACCAGAAAACAACAAGCTAGCAAAACCATTGAGAGGATTTTTCCCACTCAACTCGATTAACTCTGAGGCAGTAATGGTTACGTTCTCGCCCTTTCCGATTCCCTGGTTGGTTGCCGCGAGTACTGAACCGTCGGTGAGGGTGACGCGCCGTCCTTGTACCTGAATCCTTCCCGGTGTCGGACCACTGGTGTTAATGGCAGCCCCCTGGGACAGCAGGATATCTTGGAAATTTTCCACGCCTTGATAGCTCAATGCCCAGCCCGGATTTGTTGGGGTCAGGGTAACAAGCCCCTCCTGTACACTTCCCAACTCCAGACTTCCGCCTTGTGTGGTTAGATTTCCGCCAGAAAGGGCTACCTCACCCCCCACTAAGGCTAAGGTTTGATTCGGCTGTACGGCAAGACCCTTTCCATCTACGCCAATGAAGACAAAGGTTTGGGGATCTTCAATGACTTGGTTGCCCAACCCCTGCACTTGAATCCCTCCCGGATTGGCTGCATATTGCAACCCCAAGGGAACATTAATTGTTAGTAAGGGTGGGGTTTGGGGGTTGGTGGTACTAAATTCTAGACCATCGCCAAATTGGATGCTATTCGCCGTACTGCCGATAAATGAACCTCTGAGGTCGAGTTGAGAGCCTGCACCAAAGATAATCCCATTGGGGTTAATTAAAAATAGGTCAGCGTTACCTAAAACTCCCAAGGTTCCCAGAATATTAGAAGCATTTCCCCCAGTGACTCGCGTGAGAATCCGCTCAATTCCTGTGGGATTGGAGAAATAAACTCCCCTGCCTTCCCCAACATTGAATTGTTCAAAACTGTGGAACAGGTTAGCCTCTCGGGTTGCTCCGCCATCAATTTGGTCACTGTTGATCGCATTAGGAGTAACAACTGAGCTTTCGTTGCCGAGAGTGGTATCGGGGATGAGCTGGGCTGAGGTAGTATCTGTGATTAGCAGCGCTCCACCCAGGATTAAACAACTGCTCCACAATAAAGGAGAACATTTGCCCAAAAAGCTATCAGTTTTCATGACTAACGGCTTTAAATTTAAACAAGTCATAGTACGGTTTCCGAAAAGGATTCTTTCGCCAGGGGGTTCTGATTTGGGTGGATTAAAGCCATTACTACGGACGCCATTGCCCTGGCCCTGGCCAACGAGCATTTCGAGCACCAGCGACTAGCTCTAAATCCTGTTCACTGAGTTCATCGTCATCCAACTCATCCGAGTTACTTTGTTCCGCCTCTTGGTGATAATGATGTAGCCTTTCTAAGTCCGCTACTGTCAATTCGTACCCTTGACGGACAGCGATTTCGACCAATTTTTCTGGGCTAATCGCCGCTTCGAGTTGCTTTTTGAGCTTCTCATCCGATTCGGCAGCCATAAACAGTTCATCTATGACTTGCTGCGCTTTTTGTCGTTGTAATTCCTCCGCTGATAAGTCTTCAGCGTTAAATGACTGGATATTTAACTGTGACATAAAAACCTCCTAGGTATATAACTTTTTACGGCAAGTCTAGAAACCTGAGTCGGGGCGGGTTTAGTCACATCCCTTGTGCAACCAAAAAGATAGTCGTGAAACCCGCCCCTACACACATTCGTACCTCGACTACTTACGTCTTCAGCTTCGAGTTGCTCAAATAGCTTCTCATCCGAGTTGGCAGCCATAAACAGTTCATCTATGACTTGCTGCGCTTTTTGTAGTTGGAATTCTTAGTACGAGCAGGACGAGGACGAGGACTAGAACCACGAGGACTACGACCACAACCACCAGCGACTAGCTCTAGCTCTTGTTCGCTGAGTTCATCGTCATCCAACTCATCCGAGTTAAGTTGTGCCGCCTCTTGGTCATAATCATGTAGGATTTCTAAGTCTGCTACTGTCAATTCGTACCCTTGACTGGCAGCAATTTCGACCAATTTTTCTGGGCTAATCGCCGCTTCGAGTTGCTTTTTGAGCTTCTCATCCGATTCGGCTGCCCTAAACAGTTCATCGATGACTTGCTGGGCTTTTTGTAGTTGTAATTCCTCCGCTGATACGTCTTCAGCTTGAAATGACTGGATATTTAAATCTGACATAAAAATCTCCTAGGTATCGGGCAACTGCTATAGTGGTGTGACACACCTAAAATGGTGGAAGATTTGACTATTAAATCGGGCGCATGCCATGCGCCCCTACGGTTTTCGGGTTCCCATCCTAATTCATCAAATAAGGTGTGCCACACCAATAGTTAGGATTCATCCAAAAATCTCTGTCATTAGAGCAAGTAGAATCTTGAAACCAGCCCGGTTTTGATTTGGGTATATTAATGCATTACCTAACTATCTACTATACCCTTATATTGTAATTTTGTAAATATTTGTGTTTAAAATTAGTACGACAACAATTGTGCAAATTATTTTTGATGACTAATGAAGTCAGTCGTGTTTTAAATTCAGGCATAAATAGAGTAACTTTCCAAATTAATTTTGATGACTGAATAGAACAATAGCCTGATTAGTTCACCCGGCAATTGAAAGTGAAAAACGTCTATAAGCTGTTCGGCATTTAAACCTTAATGTCAATAATGGTGAAATCCTTGTAGTGCGAGCATCTTGCTCGCTACTAATACCCAATTTAAATGCATGACAGCTTATAGTCTCCCACGTTGTAGAGACGTTCCGGCGGAACGTCTAAATGATGTGTTTTTTTGTACTACTGTGGCGTGTTACCCCCTAAATATGGGGAAAGGGCAACACGCCAACCCCATATAATATAGGACTTACGCAGCGACACCACTTAAAGTGGGAAAGGTGCGTTACGCTACGCTAACACACCCTACGAATAGAGGCTTTGCGTAAGTTCTATAATAGCGAGTCCGATGCTCCACTGAGAGTATGTAGTTTTCTGCAATCTTGATGGCTGAATTGTGCAAAGTACCTTGTTGGTTTATGCAATCAAATTGGCAGATAAGTGTAATGTATTCTATAAAAATTATGTTTATCCTACAGATATAGCAAAATGAATTGGATGGGTGATGAAATCGCTTTCCAGTCCTCAAATCGCCGTTTTATCTATAGAGTCTGTGCCAATTAGCAGTGATGATTCAAAAACACCGAGTCCAATTAAGCCAAACTGAAAAGCAAGAGCTAATCAAACTGACAAAAAAAGGCAAGATATCAGCCCGAAAGCTACGCCGCGCCCAAATCTTACTCCTAACGGATGCTGGACATAAAGACGAAGAAATCGCCACTATGCTGCACTTGGGGGTGGCAACAGTAGAGCGCACCCGTAAGAAATTTGTGAAGGGAGGTTTAGACTTTGCTTTAAACGAATGCCCTCGTCCAGGGGCTGTTAAGAAATTAGACAGAAAAGCCGAAGAGTTCTTAATCGCTACCGCTTCCAGTAATCCGCCACCTGGAAAGGACTGTTGGACAACGCAATTGCTTGCTGAAAAGTTAGTACAACTCCAGTTGGTAGAGAGCATCAGCGCTGAAACAGTGCGCCTCCTGCTAAAAAAGAGAGCGTTAAACGGTGACTCCAAGAACAAGGACTAATGGCAACAATAAGCCGAGTTAGCCATCAAAATTAATTAGGGGATTCACCATTGTAGAGACGCGCCATGGCGCGTCTCTACTGGTGTTATAGCAGAAATCAAAGGTTTTTGGGAAATTGTATCTAGTTCAACAGACTCCAACAGATCTGCCCAATCCGACGCGATCGCAGTATCATTGGGAGCAGAACGACGTAGCTGAGCGAGGCTATTGAGGCAGTCATACCAAATCCCGGCTTCCGCATAAATGGCGGCGCGATCGCGGGGTGACGCATTTTCCAACTCAGCCACCAAGTTTGGGCTAGGTTCAACCCGTTCTATCTGTCCCTCAACATAAGGCTCATTGGTCATATCTTGACAAATCACAAAGAAATGCCAAGTATACATCTTTCCCACCTCTAACGCTGGCAACGTGCCGTCATCTGGGAGTGGGACGCTAACAATTCCGGAATCACCCGGAAGCGTAACAGTTGTTTCATAAATTATGTCATCCTTGCCAGCCTCTTTCAGGTAAAACAAGGCTTCCTTGGCGGTATTTTCAGGGAGAGACACCAAAATCGTGGGATGTTCTGCCACAGTTCGCACTGGCTCTGTTGGAGGCAGCAAAGCGACCATCTTTTCATCGGTAGAGTTGCCACAGCTGTTTGATATTACTGAGATGCTTCCTCGCACTCCCCCTGATTCGGTTTGACGACGAGGTTTTCCTGTACGGGGAAACCGTATTGATTGAGCGTGGAGAGTCGAAGACTTCTCTACCTCATGCTCAGGAAAGTGGGTTGCAGGAGTGCTAATTTTCCAGGAAGCAAGCTCCTCTTGATTGAGCGATCGCCCCTGAGCCAGCATTGGGAAACTACTCGTCGTCAATAGCTCTACAAATAACGCCAAGAGTGCTATGCGATGTAAAGATAACTTATTACTTACCACTTTTATATCAGACCTCTTACACGGTTAATTTTTGTTGGTTGCACCGCTACAGTGCTGGTTACCCTTTTAGTTGCTTTTTGGACAAAAGGGCTTGTTTGGGCGTGCCAACTCAAACTCAGGGTCGGTAGCCACTTGTTCTAGTCCAACCGCCCTAAAAATTTATTCTTGTTCGATTCGATGCTGGGAAATTGTTGAACATCTTGATTATATTATTAACACATAGACGCCTAACTGTGCGATAATTTTTAGATAAATGCTGTGAAACAAAAAATCAATCAATTCTAGACCATATTGATTTTGATGGGTTAGTTAGTTGAATTAGGCGATTAGATAGAACTTTATAGTTGTGCTGCCCATCAAAACTTAAGCAATAGACCCCAAAAGGAGAGAGTTAAAGGAGCGTTATGTCGAAAATTGTCTCTGTTCATTCATTTCGAGGTGGAACTGGGAAATCGAACACCACTGCCAATGTAGCGGTTACCACAGCCAGCCAGGGACTACGGGTAGGGATTATCGATACGGATATCCAGTCGCCAGGAATTCACGTTCTTTTTGGCATAGACCAAACCAAGATAAAGCGAACCCTGAATGATTACCTGTGGAATCGCTGCGGGGTTGAAGAGGCGGCTTATGATGTCAGTCCTCCTGAAGTAACCAAGAATCAGGGCAAATTGTTTTTGATTCCATCCAGCATGAATATCGGTGAAATTAGCCGTATCCTGCGTGAGGGATACAACGTCGCCTTGCTCAATAATGGGTTTAAAAAGCTAGTGAGCTCCCTAGAGCTAGACTACTTATTTATTGATACTCATCCTGGAATTAACGAAGAAACCCTACTGTCCGTGACAATCTCCAACATCCTGCTGATCATTTTGCGTCCCGATCGTCAAGACTTCCAAGGAACGGCTGTAACCGTCGATGTGGCTCGTAAGTTGAACGTCGCTAAGCTACTTCTAGTGGTTAACAGAGTACCGCAGAAGTTCGATCTCAACTCAGTCCGGCAACAAGTAGAAACAACCTATAATGCAACGGTAGCAGGAGTTTTGCCTAACTGTGAAGAAATGATGGAGTTACAGAGCAGCGACTTGTTCTGCCTGCGTTACCCAGACCATTATATCTCCAAAGAAATACGCGGGATTGTGGATCATATCTATGAGAAACCCAAGACTGTGGGGGGACTCAAAAAATTCTTTGGTCGATGAGACGCGATCGCCTTGCCAAAAACACAAATAAACATCTATCAATTAAGATAGAAAAATCCATCAATTCATTATCGCCTAGCTGGTTTATTATTAGTTAGGTACGATGAATAACTATTTTAGCCTTTTTCTAAACTCACAATTTAGCTGGGTCACGGCAGTAGTGGCATGACCCAGCTAAAATAGGACTTTGTTTGTAGTGAGAACTTTATCTCGCGACCCCTAGCTGGAGAGGGCTAAAGCCCTGACTACGAACCAAATCTATTGCACCATTTTAGTTTGGTCACGGCGCCATCGTGCGTTACGCTTCGCTAACGCACCTTTGCCACTAATTTTTCGGTGTAATCCGTGTCAAAAAGCTCTCACTTCCCTAACCCTATCTCTCCAATAAATCAGTGAAATCAGTGTTTTGACCAATGACCAATTTGCAACCAGAACTGGTTAGAATTGTCGAGCAGGCTTGCAGCCTTACAGATCGTTTAGCCACTGGTGAAATATCCAGTAATCCTTCTGATTCAGATATTCGTATTAAATCCCGACTTGAAAAGTGGTGTCAAACGGCTGCACAAGGAGACCTAGAAAAATTTCAGAAGCGGCTTGCTTGGGATAACATAAATCTCAGCACCGTTAGCCGTTTTCTGGGTCATGTTTCCCTCAGCGGTACTCAGAATTTACCCGACTGGGTAGAAACCTTCCAAGCCGGCATTGAAGCCGCCCCATCAATTTCAATAGAAACCCTAAAGCGTCCCTCAAGTATTCCTAGAAACCGGGTTAAGAGTGAGGATGACAACGCCATATCAACCTTTCACCCAAAGAAACCCGGTTTCTTGACCGATGTCCTAGAACCGGGAAAATCCTCTAGCTTTCTCAACCCCCAAAATCCCATTCCATTTGAAGAAACTTTTCTGCCCTTTATTCAAGTTGCCAGAGATAAATTAACTGCCCTAACTGGCGATAGTTCCCCTAACTTGACAGCAGCAGCTTGTGCCGATCTTGAGCGGAGTCTTTTAGTCTCACTATCCAGTCTGTGTTCATCCTCAATGGAATTGAAATTCTCAGCATTTCGGGCGAAGCGACAATCCGCTCTATCTCGATTACTGGAACAATCACAAAATAGTTATACCAAAACTCATTATCGAGCATTTATCCAACAGATGCTCAAAAATGGGGGACTACTGGCATTTTTTCAAGACTACCCCGTCTTGGCTCGATTAGTAGCAACGGTAACAGACTTTTGGGTAGATGCCACAGGGGAATTTATCCAGCGATTAACAGCAGACTGGTCAACTATTCAGCAAACATTCCAGCCAGACATGGAATTAGGTCAAGTCAATAGCATCAACCCCTGTAAAAGTGATCCTCACAATCAGGGACGCTCGGTGATGGAGGTGAGCTTTGCCTCAGGTTTGAAACTGATATATAAACCTAAAGACTTAGGCTTGGATGTCGCTTATTTTAACCTCCTGAACTGGTGTAATCAGCATTTTATCCAGTCGCCACATTTCCCATCTCTACAACCCTATAAATTACTCAACGTCCTAAATCGCGCCACCTATGGTTGGGTGGAGTTTGTCGAATATTTGCCTGGTCAAAACCCAGCAGAAATCAAACGCTATTACCAGCGTGCAGGTCAATTGCTATGTTTTCTCTATGTTTTGGGCGCAAATGACTGCCACCATGAAAACTTAATTGCCTGGGGTGAACACCCCGTTTTGGTGGATTTGGAAACGTTAATGCAGCACCCATTCCAGGAAATTGCAGGTCAAGCCAGGAAAGAGGGAGCCGAGGCTGTATCCCTGGCGCAGCGGCGATTGATGGATTCCGTGATGGGGACGGGTTTATTACCCCATTGGCATCTGGGGTCAGATAAACGAACCGCTTATGACCTAAGTGGCTTGGCAGGATTTGGCAATCAGGAAACATCCGATCAGATACCGAAGTGGGAGAACATTAACACCGATCGCATGGTTTTAACTCATGAAACTGCCAAACTGTCAAGTCAAACCAATGCACCCTCCCTGGCAGGGATTATACAAGCCCCAAACGAGTATGTTAACGAACTCGTGGATGGATTTGAGCATAAGTATCGGTTTTTGGTCGCACACCGGGAGGCACTCCTGGCGACTGATGGCCCTCTGTCAGCTTTATCCCATCAGCGAGTGCGTTGTCTATTTCGTCCTACCCAAGTTTATGCGTCTGTACTGCAAAAATCCCTGCATCCTCAATATCTGCGGGATGGTGTAGATCACAGTATTGAACTGGAGGTTCTGTGCAGAGCTTTTCTGGGGACTGATTTAAAGCATCCTTGGTGGAGGATTCTCAAGGCAGAACTACAGGCGCTGGAACAGTTAGATATCCCTTATTTTGCCGCCGATTCAGATAGCGATGCTTTGCCAGTTGTGAAAAGTGAAGTGCCATGCTTCGCACAACCCAGTTATACCCAGATGATTGCTAATTTCCAGCGCCTGAATCAGGATGACTTAGCTGAACAAGTTGCCATCATCCGGAGTTCTTTATATTTATTCGTCGCTGGTGAAGTAGGTACCGCCGCCTCTGATATAAAAGTTCGTAGTAGGCACTTTAGTGCCAGAAGCGCCGCTGGTGAAGTAGGTACTGCCACCTCTGATATAAAAGTTCGTAGTAGGCACTTTAGTGCCAGAAGCGCTAAAGCGCTTACTACAAACTCTAAAGTCAGTGGCATTC
Source organism: Coleofasciculus sp. G3-WIS-01 (assembly GCF_040223135.1). NCBI lineage: Bacteria > Bacillati > Cyanobacteriota > Cyanophyceae > Coleofasciculales > Coleofasciculaceae > Coleofasciculus > Coleofasciculus sp. G3-WIS-01. The sequence continues at coordinate 34,365 of NZ_JAVJZI010000078.1, read as the reverse complement.
GGGTTAGGTTTGATATCGATTCTTCTAAATGGGGTGAAAAGTCAGCTGCCACCTCTGTTCTAGATGATGACATTTCCCCCATTTCTGAGCAAGAATCGGTGCAGCAGGCAATACACATCGCCCAAGAGTTGCAGCGACGAGCCATTCAAGCTGATGACGGTAGTGCTACCTGGATTGGACTCGGTTTCTTACCCCAAGTCAATCGTTTTCAACTCCAGCCAATCGGGAATAGTTTATATGACGGTTGCTCTGGAATCGCCTTATTCTTAGGCGCATTGACGAAAATAACTGGCGATAATCAGTGGCGTGATTTGTGCCTGGGAGCGTTACAACCCCTGCGCCGGATTTTGCCGGATTCTGACGCTGAGTCGCGGCAAAAGCTTACCAGACTGGGTATTGGGGGTGCTGCGGGATTGGGGTCTATTGTTTACTCATTGGTGCGAATCAGTCAGTTTCTAGAGGATAGAACTCTGTTGGCAGATGCCAAACAAGCCGCTTGTTTAATCACACGCGATCGCATTGCGGCTGATCAGCAGTTTGACCTTGTGGCTGGAGCGGCGGGAGCGATTCTCGGCTTACTCACGTTGTATCAGGTAACGGCTGATTCGGGTATTTTAGCTCAAGCCACGAACTGTGGTGAGCATCTGCTCAATCATCGGGTGATCAGCGAAACGGGTTGCAAAACTTGGGCAACTGGAGCCGAAAAACCATTAACAGGATTTTCCCACGGTGCGGCGGGTATTGCCTATGCCTTACTGCGCTTGTACGAAGTGACTCAAGAGGTTGTTTTTCGGGAAGCCGCTGAGGATGCGATCGCTTACGAACGGCATCTGTTTTCCCCCACTCAGGGAAATTGGCCCGACTTGCGGTCTTATGCCCTGATTGATGGCAAGCCCACCTATATGACCAGCTGGTGTCATGGCGCTCCTGGCATTGGTTTAGCGCGTTTGGGAAGTTTAGTTAGTTTGGATACAGCAGACATCCGAGCCGAGATTGCGATCGCCTTAGATACTACCCTACAGTTTAACTGGCAAAATATAGACCACCCCTGCTGTGGAAATTGTGGTCGGATGGAGGTACTGCTAGTCGCGGCACAAAAATTGTTGCGCCCTGATTTAGTAGAAATTGTTAAAAAGCAAGCTAACTGGATAGTGAGACGGGCAAAACAAGTGGGAGGGTTTCATCTATTTCCCCAGTTTCCTCAAGACGTTTACAATCCTGGTTTTTTTCAAGGCACCGCCGGGATTGGTTACCAATTTTTGAGATTAGCGCATCCCGATTTACTGCCTTCGGTGTTGCTGTGGAATTAGTCAGCTAATGTGTATTTAATTAAGGGGAATAGCATTACCCTTATTTCAGCTATATTATAGGACTTACGCAAAGCCTGCGGCTTGATGTGCTTGTAAATTTATCATGGTGATGTAGCTATAACCGGAGAAGACAAAAACAAAAAAAATCAATAAATAGCGAAAAATAAATCAACTAATTCCGCCAACAACTTGTTAGACTTAGAACATTCAGACAAAAACAATGGAGTCTAATATGTCCGAAGAAGCGGTATTTAATTTGTTTGAAACCATGGATAAAGATCCAGATTTAAGCCAGCGACTCACTGCCATAGAAGATCCAGCAGAAGTCGCCCGGATTGCGGAATCGGAACTGGGCTTGAACGTCACAGCAGAGGAACTGATCTCTGCCGTAGCTTCAATTCAGAACAGTGAGGACGAATCGCCAAAGGACGAGTTGAACGAGGAGGAGTTGGAAGCAGTAGCTGGTGGGCGCTGTATCCCTCGCCCTCGCCGTTGGCCTCCCTGCCGTGGCTGGTAGGCGTTGGTAAGAGAAGGATAAAAGGACGATACTCCTGCCTTTCCTCATAGACCCTTTCGTCTCTGCTCGGTTCCGACCTAACAGTCTGGATGAAATTTAGTTTCATGTTGACACGCCCCAGGTACTGTTGATTTTGGATTTGGGGTTTAATGCTATAGCAATAGACACATCTGTTAGGACAAATACACGGGTGGAGACGTTCCACGCATTACGTCTCTACGAATGCATCATCGGTAATAATTACTTAATGTATAAGCCCAAATAATACATTGAAAACAAGGAAATAAACTATGGAAATTCACATGATTGGTCATGCTTCTATCTTCGTCAAGACGAAGGATTGTCGAATTTTGATGGACCCGGTGCTTTGGGATCCCTTTTATGGAGGAACGAATGAAGTATATCCTAAGCGGGAAGTCATTCATGAACAGATTCCAGAGTTCGACTTTCTCGTCATATCTCATAAACATCTCGACCACTTTGATATTCGGTCTCTTGCCTATCTTCCTAAAACAGTCGATGTTTTGATTCCCAGGGATAAATTGATAGAAAATTACCTTCGACAACTAGGGTATTCTCAAATTTATACCTTAAAAGACTTCAATGAAGTTAAAATTGGTTCGACAACTTTGTTGGCAACCCGTTCAGAGAACCGTGTGCCTGAGTATGGTATGATATTTGCTGATGAATCAGGTGTTTTTTGGAATCAAGTAGATACGATACTGAGTCCGAAAACAATTCAATTTGTCTTATCTCGCTATTCAAAAATAGATTTTTTCCTGGCAACGTGGCAACCTATGTTAGAAGATGGCTATCAGTTTAATAAAAGTATATCTTTTCCCTACGCAATCTACAATCAACTGCTTTACACTATCAGTTTGATTCAACCGAAAGCAATTGCACCTGGAGCTAATGGCTTCAAGCATGTTAATTGTTCATCTTGGCTAAACCAGATTGTATTTCCAGTCACCCGCGAACAGTTCTGTCAGGATGTCAAATCTGTCTGTCCAGAAATAGGGCAAAATGTCTTTCCCCTCGATCCAGGAGATATCCTAACATTTACTGACAGTAAATTCTATCATTTGCCGAAAATGTGCGAGTATGTCAGGCAGGTAGCAGATAACCGGGAAAGCTTAGCATTTTCGCCCGTGAAGTTGGACGCTGAATTAAAAGATAATAATCCCCAAGATTATGATGTAGATTTTTTGAAAAAAGAAGTTGAAAAAGAAATTTGTTTGAAGCTGCCTAAATTCATAACAGAGAATTGGGGATCTTTATTTATAGAACATCGAAAATGGAAAGTTATTTATCAATTAGAAGTAACATTTCCTGATGGCAGCCAACAGTGGGTCTTTGACTTCTCCGATAAAAATCTTCAAAGTTATAAGGGATATAATCCTCTGGCTAACTTTTTTACTTACATTACAGCTTCAGGTTTTTACGGGCTTCTCAATGGCACTCTAAGTCAGGAGTATATGCAAGGAGGTTATTATCGGAGATATCATAAAGTTTACTCGGTGACTTCTGTTGGCATTACGTATCCTACTTCTACAGAACTTATAGAAGAAGTTCTAGAAGATCCCCTTAGCTTTATATTTTCGGCAAATCAGCAGAACATTTATTCAGAAAAGGCTCTGGATTTAGAACTAGAAAAATGGAGCATTCCTAACAGAGATGGCTCTGAATCAATTAAGAGAAAGAATCCCATGATTAAAATTGGAGATGTACTCTTAAAGCCGACGCAGGAATTAAGTTTATCCTGGGGATTCCTCAAGAACTAGCTCCCCCAGCTTAACCGCATTTACCAAACTGCTCAAGTATTTTAGCAAAGCTGCAAGAGTTTATGGGTTTAAGCTCATAGGATTTACGCAAAGCCCCTATTTGTAGGGTGGGGAGAGCGAAGCGTAACTGACATGAATCCATCAAGTTTTATAGCAACCGCCATAGCTGTTATAACACATCATTTATGTAGAGATGCGCCATAGCGCGTCTCTACAATTAAATTTGTCATTTTGATGTAGCTATAACGGGAAAAACCAAAAACAAAAAAATCAATAAATAGCGAAAAATAAATCAACTCATTCCGCTAAACACTTGTTAAAGTTAGATTATTCAGACAAAAATAGTGGAGTCTAATATGTCTAAAGAAGCTGTACTTGAACTTTTTCAAACCATGGAGAAAGATTCAGATTTAAGGGAGCGACTCACTGCTATAGAAGATGTAGCAGAAGTCGCCCGGATTGCTGAATCGGAACTGGGATTGAACGTCACAGCAGAGGAACTGACCTCTGCCGTAGCTTCAATTGAGAACCGTGAGGGCGCATCGCCAGAGGGCGAGTTGAACGAGGAGGAGTTGGAATCCGTGGCTGGTGGTGTTTTCGTAATTAAGGTAAAAAGAAGAGGTGGAAGAGGTTGGTAAGAGAAGGATAAAAGGACGATACTCCTACCTTTCCTCATACACCCTTTCGTATCTTCTGGGTTCTGACCTAAAAGTCTGGATGAAATTTAGCAGCCATTGCGTAACTTTCATGTTGACACGCCCCAGGTACTGTTAATTTTGGATTTGGGGTTGAATGCTAACACGTCGAATCCAACTAGCTCCGACTGTGGCGCTCAAAAATACCGTGCCTTTGTAGGCAAAATTCTTGATCATGGGTGGCATACTCCTGTCGTGTTTGCTGCCCATTTTTAAACACCCCTTGAAATTTGAGATTAAATTGAGATTTGCACTCTCAAATAGGTAGGGACTTGAAATTGGGAATAGAGTGATGCATTTGCCACCGCATTGTCGAAATAGGAACGCGGTGCAACTTTCTCTATCATGCTCAAGACTTCAGGCAAAGAAAATAGGAGGCTACTATGTCTAAAGAAGCTGTAATTAATTTTTTTAAAACTCTCGATAAAGATCCAGATTTAAGGGAGCGACTCACTGCGATAGAAGATCCAGAAGAAGTCGCCCGGATTGCCGAATCGGAACTGGGCTTGAACGTCACAGCAGAGGAACTGTCTTCTGCCTTAACTGCGATGCAAAAATATGATGATCTCCCACCAGAGATTGAGTTGAGCGACGATGAGTTGGAAGCCGTGGCTGGTGGGTGGTTTAAAAACTGGGTAATAAATACCCAAAAGGTTGATTTTAAAAAGGTTGATTTTCAAGTCAAAGGAGGTCAAGGGAAATGGAGTCTGGAAATAAAAGGAGGCTGGTAATAAAAGGAAGATAGAATCATGGCTGCCGCGCTTCCACCGTACATTATTTCTGTTCTGGCTAGGTTCTAATACCAATTTCATAAGTCCTGGCTACAGATATTTGTCGGGTTCCCCAGATGGCGATACTTATGAGAAATCCGAGTACCGCATTATCAAGCTAGGCATCATGAGCTGCGCTCACAACAAAGGAATGTAAATTCTTAACCTTCAACCTTTTAACCTTCAACTTATTTTCAAGACAGGAGACAAATGATAGTAAAAGCGCTGGATGCTTGGCGAAATATCCTGAGTACAGAGAATGTATTAACGGACACAGCAACCGTCTCGGCTGCCCAAACGGCAACATTTGCAACAAAGCAGCGTGTTCTTGCCTTGATTCGACCTGGTAATCGTGCAGAAGTTCAAGAATGCGTCAGAATTGCCAATGAATACCAAACGCCAATTTATCCGATTAGCTGTGGCAAGAATTGGGGACTAGGTTCACGGGTGCCTGTCCAAGATAATTGTGTAATTTTGGATTTGAGTCGGCTCAATCAAATTGTAGACTATAACGAGAAATTAGCTTATATCACCGTAGAACCTGGAGTGACGTTTCGCCAAGCGTATGATTACCTGCGCGAACAAAAATCGAACTTGTTTCTATCGGTAATCGGAGGTTCCCCTGATGCTAGTTTGATCGGAAATACTTTAGAGAGGGGAGATGGATTCGGTCCCCATGGAGACAGACTTGACCACGTTTGTGAACTTGAGGTGATTTTGCCAACCGGAGAATGCGTTCATAGTGGATTCGGACGTTTTGCAAATGCCAAAGCCGCAAAAATTAGCCGTTGGGGAGTTGGACCTTATTTTGATGGTATATTCACCCAGTCTAACCTTGGCATAGTCACCCGAATGACGATGTGGCTGATGCCAATTCCCAAGTACCCCCAGCTTTTTACCTGTACTATTATTGATGCTTCTCGTATTGATCAACTCATTGATGCCGTTCAATCTCTCGTGTTGCAAGGAACGATCAAGACTAATAGTTTCAGTCTTTGGAATTGCTACAAAATTCTAGCGGCTGAGGGGCGGTATCCTTGGAAAAAAATGTTAGGTCAAACGCCTCTATCGTTGAAGCAATTAAAAGGTGCTGAGCCTTGGTTTGGGAATGGAACCTTATACTCTGCCAGTCGAGAACAAGGTTTGGCAGAACGAAAGTTGATTGAGCAGGCATTAGAAGGTAAAGTCGATCAACTAATTTTTAGTGATGAAGATAGTGACGCTTTCAAGGAAAATACATTCATCGGTGTTCCCAGCGACGAAAATATTTCAAGTACTTACTGGAGAAAAAAAACGCCAATTCCTTCACCGATGAACCCAGATAGAGATGGGTGTGGTGTTATCTGGCTTTGTCCAGTTTTACCCTTTGATGGAGAGCAATTTTTACTGGCGATTAAAATCATTGAATCAATCTTTGATTCTTATCGTTTTGAACCGAATCTAGGACTAAGCTTTCCATCAGGACGAAGCATTCATGTATTTATAGCAATTATTTACGACAGAGACGTAGCGGGTGAAGATCAACGTGCCATGGAATGTCATGACAAAATTCTTCATAGTCTGATACAAGAGGGTTACATTCCTTACCGCTTAGGTATTCAATCTATGAACTCTTTACCGCCCACACAAGACGACTATGGAAAATTAATCAGCACATTGAAACGGGGACTCGATCCAAATAATATACTGGCTCCTGGTCGATACGATTTTAGAAGTGAATGGTTTGACACAAGTTATTAATTCTATGGGAAAACAATGAAAAAACATACCTTTGAAAAAGGTAATATCTTTAGGAACAATATCATTGTAAAATGACAGGATTCATTATTTAGTTAATTGCTATTAGCTATGACATCAACTATCGTCGGGCAAAATCCAAACAGAATTCAAAACATCGTTATCGTTGGCGGCGGCACATCTGGCTGGTTATCTGCTGCTTATCTCAGCAAGGCTTTAAACAAAAGTGGGGGTAATCCCTGTACCATTACTTTGATAGAATCATCAGATATTTGTACAGTTGGCGTTGGAGAAGCTACTCTGCCGACCCTTATTTATACATTATCAGATTTTTTGGGAATCCCCGAACCTGATTGGATGATCGAGTGTAACGCTACTTTTAAGCTGGGGATAAAATTTGTTAATTGGTCTGGTCAGCCAGATCAAAATGTATTTTGGCATCCCTTTGGTGGTGAAGATATATTTTGGGATCCTTTGCGTCAAGGCTCGTTAACTAAGGAATTAAGAATTCCCATATCTCATTATTGGCTCAAAAGGAAGTTACAGGGCAATCCTGAACCTTTTGACTACAGTTGTTTTGAATCTGTGCATTTGTGTGCGGCTAAAAAGTCTCCTAAAACTGACGGCAATCCTAAGTTACGGTCTATTGAATATGCCTATCATCTAGATGCCGGACTATTAGCTAATTATTTAAAACGAAAAGCCAAGTCTGAATCCGTTAAACACATTGTCGATAATGTGTTAGATGTTTCCTTAAATGAGAAAGGGTTTATCAGTCACTTAACAACTGAAAATAATGGTAATATTTACGGTGATTTATTTATAGATTGTTCTGGATTTAAAGGACTGCTAATTAATCAAGCACTACAGGAACCTTTTATCTCTTATTCCGACTCGCTATTTTGTGACAACGCCATTGCTATACCGATGGCATACGACGCTGAGGATGAATATGATACTCGCAATGGGGGAATCAACCCTTACACAACCGCAACTGCATTAAGTTCAGGATGGGCATGGAATACTCCTTTAGTGGGAAGAAGTGGCAATGGATATGTGTACTCAAGTGCCTTTATCTCGAAAGCAGACGCCGAGGCAGAATTTAGGCAACACTTAGGTGAAAAGTCGCTTCACCTAGAAGCCAAACATATAAAAATGAGGGTGGGACGAACCCGGAATGCTTGGGTGAAGAATTGTATTAGTATCGGGTTGAGCAGTGGATTTATTGAACCCTTGGAATCTACAGGAATATATTTAATTGAAGCTGGATTAGAGAATTTACTTCATAATTTTCCGGATCGGCTATTTCAACCAAACTGCATTGAAAATTATAATCGGATTATGAGAGAACAATATGAGGAAATACGCGATTTTATTGTGATGCACTATTGCTTAACTAAGAGAGAAGACACCCCTTTTTGGCAAGCTAATAAGTATCATCCGGCTATCCCAGAGTCATTAAAGGAAAAATTAAAACTATGGCAGCTTACATGGCCAGACAATCCGACTATTATCTGTAGACAGAAAATTGCAAAATTATTTCCTGACTACTCCTACACTTGTATTTTAGCTGGCATGGGTCATTTCCCCAAACATAGTTTGCCAATTTTAGACTATTACGATGACAATGAAGTGGAGCAAAATTTTTTAGCGTTAAAAAATTACGCAGATGCTTTAAAAAATGCTCTTCCCGCTCATCATGAATACATCAAACAGCTTCCTTCAAAAAGTTTTAAGTTCCAATGGAAACAGAGACTATCTTCGCCAGCACTGTAGATAGTAATGTGCATTATGATCTCCAAGATAGCTTAATACATTCGCCATAATTCCGCACAGAGACATAAATAGAAACAACTCTGACTAAATGTTATATACGAAAGCGCAACGTCTTTCCAATTGAGTACCTGAACGACTTGCGTTCGCAGATCATTTCTTCCCCTTATTTAGCAGCCAATCAACTCAGCAACAGCTTTTTAGGAACAAAGGGATTCTCGGTAATCTTTAAACGCTCAGGCATCAGTGAAGTTGAACGCAATTTACCGTTTTTTGAACCCTATTTGAAGGCTGCCCTAATGCAAGAATGTAATACCTTTTATCTCAATCCATTGGTACTAGAGGGCGGAACCTGTGTAGAGCCACACGTTGACTGTAGCATTTCCTTATATAGCAGGAAGTTAACAATTCCAAATCTTGTGAGTGTCCTCTACGTCCAAGTACCGCATGATCTACAAGGGGGAGAACTGCTGCTAGAAACTGGCGAAGACCAAGTCGTACAAATTCAGCCGCAAACCAACACCATGCTTTTCTTTCGCGGCAATTTAGAGCATTCAGTTAATCAGGTCAAAAGTTCACAGCCTCGAATCAGTGTAATTTGCGAACAGTACAATTTGAGTGAAACTCGACTCCAGCAGATTCCAGAGTTTGAGATTCAGTCTGAGGCTGATAAACGTTACAACTAAAATATTTCCATACTACGTCGGATAATCACGGTTTGTGCTACCTACCTAGCTTGGCACTACTTCAGGAAGTTTTATCTCACCATAATTGTTAAACTATATAAGAATGACATTTAGAGGGCAAGACTCTATGCTTAAGGACTCCCAGATTATTAGCATATCTCCTGAAGTTATGGGGGGGACTCCAGTTTTTGCCGGAACCAGGGTTCCTGTGCAGACATTTCTCGACTATCTCAAGGCAGGCGAATCCATTAACGATTTTTTGGATGGATTTCCAACCGTGACAAAAGCACAGGTTATTTCCTTTCTTGAAGAGGCTGGAAAGCAGCTTGTAGGATGCGTTAGCGATAGCGTAACGCATCATTATTCTCAATCAGCCCACGCACAAAATCGATTATAATTGCCTGAATACAATCGGTATCTTTCCATGACCAACTACCGGAGAAATAAGATTGAAGGCGGGACCTACTTTTTTACTCAGGTTACGCACCACAGACAACCTTGGCTGTGTCAGGATATTAGCCGTTTCTTACTTCGAGCCGCATTCCTCAAGGTGCGTCAAAAATACCCATTTCAGATTGATGCGATTGTTTTGTTACCTGAGCATATTCATTGCATCTGGACTTTACCAGCCAATGATAGTAACTATGCAACTCGTTGGCGGTTGATTAAAAGCTATGTCACCAAGCATGGGGCTTCTGATTTGCAATTACAGGCAAGCCGAAGTAAATCACGCCAGAAGCGCGGAGAGAGTAATCTTTGGCAACGGCGATTTTGGGAACATTTGATTCGGGATGATGCTGATTTTGAACGGCATTTTGATTATATCCATTACAATCCCGTACACCATAGTCTATGTCATCGAGTCGTAGATTGGGAATATTCGAGTTTTCACCGATATGTAGAACAAGGTGTTTACCCGATTGATTGGGGAGTGAAGGGAGAATTCATGCGAGTCTATGGAGGGTTGGGATGAATGAGTTGAGACAAGCTTGTGATGCGTTACGCGATCGCTAACGCATCCTACAAGATCATTTGTGAAGGTTAAACTTGACTCAGAAATACTAGGAGGGAGATCGCGTGGCTTCCATTACCATTGATCTTTCAGATAGCCAATTGCAAAAGTTACGAGATTTGGCAAGAGTGCATGGAATTGCGCTCGAAGTTCTATTGAAGGCAAGCTTAGAGGATTGGCTCAATTCTCAAAGGAGCGAGTTTGTTGATGCAGCCAATTATGTGCTGACCAAAAATGCTGAATTGTATCGGCGCTTAGCATAATGCGTTTTCTGACGTTAATCGAGGTGTTAGAACTACATCGTAGAGTCATTGAGCAATCCGGTGGAGCATTAGGTATCCGAGATGTCGGGTTGTTGGAGTCAGCGATCGCTCAACCTCGAATGACTTTTAGTGGAGAAGAACTATACCCCAGTTTGCTTGAGAAAGCAGCAGCATTAGGGTTTTCTATCATCATGAACCATCCTTTTGTGGATGGGAACAAACGTACAGGTCATGCCGCATTAGAAACTTTTCTAATTTTAAATGGGATAGAAATTAGTGCTGCTGTAGATGAACAGGAGAGTATTGTTTTGGCAATAGCATCAGGCAAGTTAGGGCGTGAGGCATTTGTAGAGTGGTTACAGCAGCACACAGCGGCAGCTAATAACCAATAAGCTCTTCAAAAAACTATAATTTTTTATTATACCAATCCTAAACGCTTTAGTAAAGGCAAACTGGTCTCTTTAATAGGACTTTCGTCACGATGATTGTAGAGACGTTGCATGCAACGTCTCTACATAAAATAAATGATGTGTCCTAACAGCTATAACGGTTGCTATAGCAGCCATTGCGTAACTTTCATGTTGACAATACCAGGTACTGTTGATTTTGGGCGTTTTCACACGATGGCGGCGTGACACAGCTAAAATTGTGGAATAGATTTTGCGGTGAAACCGGGCGCAAGCCTTGCGCCCCTACAATTCTAATCTACCATTTTAGGTGTGCCACGACACTACACATAGAGGCTTTGCGTAAGTCCTAAAATTGAGAAAGGAGTTGTAGGATGCGTTACGCGATCGCTAACGCATCCTACAAGATCATTGATTATTTATTATTCGCGTCTAACGATTGTATATCTTCTCCTGGCTCGTGAAAAGTTGACGAGCAACCCCAAAGCCGCGATCGCAGAAATTTTGTTAAGAACTATAACGACTTTTTAGTGAATCAGATTAATTCTGATGACCTAGGACTTTATCGGGGCATTGACAATCTAAACTCTTCGGCTTTTATTACCCATCAAAAATTTTACAACACCGATATCTATGTATTGCATCAATATATTTACAGAAGAGAATAGGCGTAGTAGGCTCAAGATTAACGTTTCGCCATAAGCGCAGTGGTAAACAAGTCTCTGCCCCCCGAACTCCTCCGTCAGCCTGACCTCCTAGATGTGAAGCGGTCAACACCTTCAGTTGCTGTATCCAAAACCCTTCATTCCCAGTTATTTTGTCAGAATAGAAAACAACAAAATCACCCCCTAATTGAAATTGGTGATGGATTGTGGGACTGGAATTTGCAAACCAACACAATTTACTTTTCCCCTGCTTGGAAAGCCATGCTGGGCTACCAACAATCTGAAATCGGCGACAGTCCGATTGAGTGGTTACACCGCATACATCCTGATGACATTGAAAAAGTAAGGGCAGAACTCACAGCGCATTTAGCCGAACGTACCCCTCAGTTCAAGAATGAACACCGGATTTTGCACAGAGATGGAAGCTATCGTTGGATTCGCTCTCAGGGGCGTGTGGTTCGAGACTCTCAGGGCAAACTCTACCATATGGTGGGATTCCAGACTGACATCACCGCCTACAAAGAAGCTATAGCCGCTTTACACGACAGTGAAGCACAGTTTCGCACTGTTGCCGAAGCTCTTCCCTTGCCCGTCATCATTGCCAGTGCGCCACAGGGACTTATCCTTTACGTGAACCAGAGCTATGCCAAAACACCCTCCAATTCCCTGTTAGCGTTGTCTGCTGAGGAATTAATGGGTCGTAACGCGACCGACTTCCTTGACAATCCCGCTGACCAAAAAGTCTTACAGAATCTTTTCCGCCAAAATGGCTACATTCATCACTACGAACTGCAAGTCAAACGAGGAGACGGGAGATCCATTTGGATAGACTTGTCCATCCAAACCCTGTCAGATAACGACCAAAATCTTTTTCTTGCCTGTTTCTTCGACATCACCAAGCGTAAGCAGGTAGAGGCAGAACTCAATCAGGCGCTGAATCTGTCAAATTTAGCCCAGGAGTTCACGACTGAGGACGCACAAAACCAAGACTTACCCACTAAATCCCGACCTTCCCTGACTAAAGTCTTCAGTTTCATCGAAGCCAACCATCGAAATCCGATTAGTTTGCGAGACGTGGCTCAAGCGGTTGGTTACTCCGGTGCCTATTTGACCAATTTAGTACAGCAAGAAACCGGACGAACTGTTCTCCAGTGGATTACAGAATACCGAATGGCAGAGGCACGCCTGTTGCTACTTAAAACCAAAAAATCAGTCAATCAGATTGCTATAGAAGTGGGTTATCAGAGTACAGAGCATTTCATCCGTCAATTTAAAAAACTTCACAAAACAACCCCCAAAGCCTGGAGAAATGAGCATAAAATCAAGTAGGCGTGGATAATGATATTAGCGATGGTCTAACTATGATAGAGAATGATTTTGACAATTTCAAAGACTTGGAAGCCCAATTAATTGAAAGGGCGTGGCAGGATGAGGCGTTTCGACAAGCGCTGCTGTCCAATCCCAAGGCAGTTATTGAGGCAGAATTAGGAAATAAACTTCCTGAAGACCTGCAAGTTACCGTACTTGAAGAAACCCCTAATCTTATTTATATAGTGTTACCCACTAATCCCGATGAATTGACCGACCAAGATTTATCGGATGAGGAGTTAGACTTAGTCGCTGGAGGCAGTATGTTCACCGTTATGGGACCGAATCGTTTGAGTTTGTGCATCATTTGTCCTGGAGACAAGAAACCGACATGACAGAACCAACACCCAAAACTCGCAAAGACTTAGCCGCCGAACTGATTGCCCAAGCTTGGGAAAATGAGTCTTTCCGGCAAGAGCTACTCAGCCACCCCAAAGACGCGATCGCGAAACTACTAGGAATTAATCTAGCAGAAAACTTAGACATCAGAGTAGTGCAAGAAACCCCCCAAAACCTGTACCTCGTTTTGCCAGTGAAGCCTGATAATACTTAATCTTTATAGGACTTTGTTTGTAGTGAGAACTTTAGTTCTCGCTCCGCAAGCGCGAAAAGAGGGCTGAAGCCCTCACTACGAAGCAAATCTACCAGGGTGACATGCTCCGGTTAAATTCTCAAAAGCAAGGAAGTACTTTTAATGGAAAGACAGGAATTGAGAATTAGAATACTCAAAGCTTATGGTGCCAATGACTCGGACACTGAAGAATTACTTGCGTATAACGAAAATGTTTTTAATACAGCAAATTTAGAACCACCTATAAGCTTTCCCCTTGCACCTGAACCTCATGTTGCTACCTGGGAAAATTATCGAGCCGAAGCTACAGAAAGGGGAACGTTTGAAACTCTGAAAAAAAGACTGATACAGTTGCAGTTTCCTATCCAAGCAGGAATTAGCCAAACCGAGGCATATCGAGGGGCTACTCGCCGAGGTGTTCCGGTTGATAGTATGGCTGAAGCGACAGGATTAGTCTTAACCCAACCGGAACGATTACAATTAATCATACATCAAAGTCTAGCGGGAACTATACCCGTTCTGATTGCCGGAAATCGGGAAGATTTCGTGCTTTTGGTGCAAGCCCTGACAACAAAAAATGAACCGAAACCCGTTCCTGCTTCTATGGGAGCTTGTATGGTGGCTGGGTTTAATAACTGGGACAGAATTCGCCAATATCGGCAAAAATGGGAAGCAAACCATCCTGAGCACACCTCCGAAGCCAGTTGGATGGCTGAGTTTAAACGGCTGATTCCCCAAAAAGAATTGTATCAGGATAGGTTTATGATTTTAAGCCAAGGACCATACAGCGATGTATCCGCTCAGGATATAGGAGTAAACGTAGCTGAGTGGCTAAGACTCTCCCTCGTCATTCGGCTGGAACATGAATGCACCCACTACTTCACCCGCCGCCTGTTTAACTCGATGCGAAACAACCCGCTCGACGAATTAATTGCCGATTATAGAGGAATTGTCGCCGCTATAGGTTACTATCGCGCTGATTGGTTTTTGCGCTTTATGGGGTTGGAGTCATTTCCCAATTATCGACAGGGGGGTAGGCTGCAAAACTATCGAGGTAGCCTCTCACTGGGAAGCTTCAAAATTTTGCAATCCTTAGTCGTTTCCGCCGCTAGAAACCTGGAAGCTTTCGAGCGTCAGCTTCTCAAACCTATCAATCCCGCCGCGATGCTAACTACTCTGTGTTGCTTAACGTTGGAAGAATTGGCTTGTGATGCAGTAGATATAGCAGTAGACACATCGATTAGGACTTTCGGCACCATTGTTCCAGACGCGCCATGGCGCGTCTCTACATAAATGATGTGTCCAGACGTGCCATGGCGCGTCTCTACATAAATGATGTGTCCAGACGTGCCATGGCGCGTCTCTACATATCTTTCTGAGGCTTTCAACTGATAAAAAACGAAAAATACGTCAATTACAGTCGAAAGATATATCAATTAGTTAATCCCTCATCTGTTTTATGATTAAAGACACTTTAAGGTTTAATTCCTATGTAGCTGGATTTGTTTAATTTCTGCATCTTTGACTTGTCCTTCACTCGTCAAATTTAAGTGGGAAACCGACGATTAGAAATATTGGCTTTCTGAATCATTTTTATGTACTGCTTTTATGGCACAGTTCCAGACATAGCAGGCTACGTCTGGACGATTCTCCCACAACGCCCTATCTGTCCATCTTTAGCAAAATACAGGAAATTTAGATGATGGCACAATTATTACTGAGTGAACTGAGTAGTAGCGACATCGATTGGATGATTGCGACAGGTCAGCAACAAGAAGTTACACCCGGTAGTATAATTATTGAACCTGGGAAAACAATTGATAAATTGTACATCCTACTGGATGGCAGTTTAACAATGACGGTCTCCCAATCTCCAGGAGAAGGCAACCTCCTTGCCGGCGCCTTTGCTCTCTTAGAAGGGAACGAGGTTTCAGGACGAGAGGTTGCCAAATTATCGAGTGGCGAAATAGCTGGAGAGGAATTATTACTGGACACTCGCCCACCGATTACGACAATTAGGGCGATTGAAAAATCTCTATTGTTGTCAATTTCTCACCAGCAACTATCGACAAAAATTAAAGAAGATATAGAGTTTGCCGCCCATTTTTATCGCATTGTGGCGATTATGCTTTCCGACAGACTCCAGGACATCTCTAATCAGTTAGGTCATGGCAAGATTAGTCAGAGTCAGTCACTGAAGGAAGTTTTATTTGTGTTTGGGGAATTTAGCGATAGCGACCTAGATTGGATCATTGCCATGGGTCGCACTGAAGAAATTCCGGCTGGCAGGACACTCATCCAAGAAGGGAAACCTGTAGATGCGCTGTATATTATCTTAAACGGAAAAATGAAGGTTTCGGTGGCTGAAGGAGACAGTAATCCTCTCACCCTTGCCTTTGCCACTTTGGGGTTAAGGGAAACGACGCAAAGAGAGGTAGCCAGAGTATCGAAGGGGGAAATTGTCGGAGAAACAGCCGTTGTCGGGTCAGGAACAGCTCCCAATACGATCCAAGCCCTAGATAATTCCTTAGTGTTGTCAATTAAGCGACAGCAATTGAAGGTCAAACTCGAGCAGGATGTCAGGTTTGCGGCGCGATTTTATCGCGCGATCGCAGCCCTATTATCCGATAGATTGCGATCGCTGATTACTCGCATCGGTTATGGCAGACGCACCTACAGCACCGGTCAATTGCTTGATGAAAATATTGAATATGAAGATGAATTAGACATCAGTGTCATGGATCAGATGTCACTGGCGGGAAACCGATTTCAATGGATGCTGAGTCGCATTAGAACGAGTTAAATACTCATGGAAAGTTTCCCTTTTCTGTTACCAATAATGAACGATTGATGCCAGTTCAATGAACACACAAATAGGCTTGATTCAATGGTAGACCAAAAAACTTTATTTAGGCAAGAATCATTAGAACGTTTATCGTCCCCAGAACGTCTAGACCAACTCATGAAAGTTGTCAGTCCCAAAGACTGGCTGCCTTTAGCAACACTGGGTTCTTTGGTCGGTATAGCCTTCATTTGGAGTATTGTGGGACGAATTCCGATCACAGCTAGCGGTCAGGGAGTACTCATCTATCCTCGCCAAGTTGTGGATGTGCAGTCCACTAGCTCTGGACAGATTAAAGAATTGAAAGTGAAAGTGGGAGATCGGGTCAATGCCGACGATGTAATTGCCACAGTTGAGCTACCTGAAATTCAAAAACAGTTGCAGCAACAAAAAGAAAAACTCAAAGAGTTACAACAGCAGAATCAGGGAGTTAACCAGCTTCAAAGTGAACGAACAAAACTGGAACTCAGAACCATTGAACAGCAGCGCCAAAGCATCCAAGAACGCATTCGCAACATTGAAGCGCTCACTCCGATTCTCCAACAGAGAATTACCTCATCGATCCAGCAGCAACGCCAGAGTATCCTGGAACGCATCTATAACACTGAAGCGCTGACTCCTACCCTGCGGGATCAAGGTCGAGAAGCACTCAAAGCTGAACGGGAAGCGATTGAAAGTCAATTGGAAAATGCGGAAAAATCCCGTATTGCGCTGAATAGACGGTGGGACGTTCGTAAAGATTTATTTAACAGACTAGCCACGGATACCAATGGAAATCCGATCTTAGATAAAAATGGAAATCCGATCAAAGGTTCAATCATTACAGAGGATGTGGTTCTGCAAGCGGAACAAGAGTACCTGAACAACGAAGCCAACATCGGTAACTTAAAAGCTCGATTGAGAGAACTGGAAGCCAGACAAACTGAAGCTGAAAAGAACTTTCGAGATAACCTCAATAGTATCTCTGAACTTCAAGCCCAGCTAAAAGAACTCGACGGGCGGGAGGCTGAGGCACAAAAGAACTACCGAGACAACCTGAATGTCCTATCAGAACTCAGAGCCCAGCTACGAGATTTGGACAGCAAAATACCCAATCTGAAACAGCAGAACCTGGAATCTTTAACGTCTAGGCAAAATCAAATTCAGGAAGTGAAGCGGGAAATCGCTAAGCTAGAACTGCAATTAGAAGAAAACAGCGAGATTAGAAGTTCCTACGCCGGACTTGTCTTAGAACTCACAGCCACAAATGGACAGGTTCTCAGTGCAGGTTCTCGTCTGGGATCTATAGAAGCACAGAGGCAATCTAAAGAGTTAGTGGCTGTCACGTTCTTTGCTGTTCAGGATGGCAAGAAAATTGAACAGAGAATGAAAGATCTTAAAGCCTTGGGTAAAACGGTTGAAGTTCAAGTTACACCGACTACAGTCAAGCGAGAACGTTTTGGCGGCATTAAGGGGACTGTAACCGATGTATCAGCGTTCCCGATTACCAAAGAGGGTGTAGCTGTGAGTGTGGGAAATGCACAAGTGGTGGAGAGTCTGGTGACCCAAGTCCCACAGATAGAAGTGGTTGCCCAACTCAAGCCGGATTCCTCAACGTTTAGCGGCTATGCCTGGTCTTCTTCCAAAGGTCCGCCAATAAAAATGACGTCGGGAATCACAACCACCGTTAGAGCCACAGTAGAAGAAGTACCTCCGATCACGTTTGTCTTGCCTTTCTTGAGGTCGTTTTTTGGGCTGAGCTAATCTATTTAGATTTTGGTCTTTCGTCCAAACCAATGACCACTAACCAATGACCAATGACCAAATTAAAGCTACCACCATTATTTAAACGTAAAGCATCTAGCCGAGTCAAAACCCCAACCCTCCTGCAGATGGAGGCAGTGGAGTGTGGGGCAGCTGCTTTAGGGATTATTTTAGGTTACTATGGCAAGATTGTACCCTTAGCAGAACTGCGACGGGAGTGTGGCGTCTCTCGCGATGGTAGTAAGGCATCCAATATGTTGAAGGCTGCCAGAAATTACGGACTCAAAGCCAAAGGGTTTAAAAAGCAGCTAGATAGCGTTATGGAGCTAATCCCTCCCTATATTGTGTTTTGGAACTTCAACCACTTTCTAGTGGTTGAGGGATTTGTCAAGGGGCGTGTTTACCTCAATGACCCTGGAACTGGACCGAGAAGCGTATCGTTTCAGGAGTTTGACGAAGCCTACACTGGAGTCGTGCTGGTGATGGAACCAGACGAGGGCTTTCAAAAAGGAGGTCGCAAACCGAGTATTGTCAATTCCCTGCGCGATCGCTTACTTGGCTCTATTCCAGTATTGACCTACTGTGTCATAGCGGGATTCCTACTGGTGCTGCCTCAGCTCGCCATTCCTGTATTCACCAAAATATTCGTGGATCAAATTTTAGTGGAAGGGATGTCAGATTGGCTGCGACCCCTACTACTGGGAATGGCACTCACCGCCTTACTGCGAGGACTCTTAAAGTGGCTGCAACTGCAATTTTTGCGACGGATGAAAATCAAACTGGGCGTGGAAATGTCCGGCAAATTCCTGTGGCATATTCTCCACTTACCCGTAAGTTTTTACGCTCAACGATTTGCTGGAGAAATTAGCGATCGCGTCAGTCTCAATGACGAAGTTGCCGATGTCATTTCTGGACGGCTGACTGCCACCATCATTGATCTGGTGATGGCGGTGATTTATGTCTTAGTCATGTTCTTCTATAACATCCCACTCACCCTGATTGGGGTTATGTTTGCTGCGATCAATATCTTCACATTGCAGTTAGTATCCCGCCAACGCAAAGATGCCAATATGCAACTCACCCAAGCCCATGGCAAAGTCGCCGGGGTTTCTATTTCTGGACTCCAGAGCATGGAAACGCTCAAAGCCTCGGGTTTAGAGTCAGATTTCTTTTCCAAGTGGGCGGGTTATTATGCCCAAGCGATTAACGTGCAAAAAGATTTGGGTGTTACTAACCAAACCCTAGGAGTACTGCCGTCATTTCTCTCTGCTGTCGCCGACGTGATGATTTTGCTAGTCGGCGGTTTTCAAGTTATCGAGGGAAATCTCAGCATCGGGGATTTAGTCGCCTTCCAAAGCTTATTACAAAGTTTCTTAGATCCCGTTAACAATCTCGTCAACTTTGGCAGCACCCTTCAAGAACTCGAAGGGGACTTGAACCGTTTAGATGATGTCTTGCAAAACCCGACGGAAGAGAGGGGGAGATGGGGAGACGAGGGACAAGTCGGTCAAGACAGCGATGGTGATGCTCACCCTGACTCTGCCTCTAGAGCCCCTCTACTTGCTTCGCCTCGTTTGGAAGGATATGTCGAGTTAAAAGATATTACCTTTGGATACAGTCGTGTAGCTGAACCCTTAATTCAAAACTTTAATCTCTCACTGCAACCGGGGCAGCGAGTCGCCCTAGTCGGTGGCAGCGGTTCGGGTAAATCAACCCTTGCCAAATTAGTCTGTGGACTCTACGAACCTTGGCAAGGTGAAATCTACTTTGATGGTCAACCCAGAGCCCAAATTCCCCGCCATATCCTGACTAATTCAGTCGCCATGGTTGAGCAGGATATCTTTCTGTTTGCCGGAAAGATTCGGGACAATTTAACCTTATGGGATAGTACAATTCCGACCAGCAAAATTATCCAAGCTTGCGAAGATGCGGCAATTGACGATGTTATTTTTTCTATCTCCGGAGGCTTAGAGGCACATTTGGCAGAAGGCGCGACAAACTTAAGTGGAGGGCAGCGACAACGTCTGGAAATTGCTAGAGCATTAGTGAACAACCCCTCAATCTTAGTCATGGATGAAGCCACCAGTGCTCTAGATACAGAGTCCGAAGAAATTATCGATCAAAACCTGCGTCGTCGGGGATGTAGCTGTATTATCGTCGCCCACCGACTGAGCACTATCCGAGATTGTGATGAAATCGTCGTCTTCGAGCAGGGAAAGGTGGTGCAGCGGGGAACTCACGAAACCCTGTCCCAGCAACCTGGGGTGTACGCCCGCTTACTTAAAAGTGAGGGGGAGCTGGGGGAGCGGGGGGAGCAGGGGGAGCTGGGGTTGTAGAGACGTAAGGCGTGGAACGTCTGGAGAGCAGAAATTAAATTTTCGCTTCTGGCTGCGAACAGTATTGGAAGGAGAATTAGTTATCATGCAAGCGATAGAAAACACCAAGAGTGCGCCGGAACAGCTACATCGATTAAAGCGTAACCAAACCTTGCTATTGGATGACCCACAGACAGTTTGGATCATCGAGTCGGGAGCGATCGCACTTTTTGCCGTTACTCTTAAACAGAACCATAGTCTCACGTCGCGTCGCTATCTGTTCACGGCTAAACCCACAGAAGCGGTTTTTGGTGTGCGTGTAGATTTGGATAGCACAGGGGTAGCCTCAGATCAGCAACGCTGCCTCCTCGCTGTAGCGGTGGAAGAGACGGTATTACGCCACGTTTCTCAAACTCACCTTGAGCAACAATTCGCTGATTGCCCGTCTGAAATCGGACGGCTAGTCGAGGGGTGGATTCATCAATTAGGTCGCTGGTTATCCAATGGCTCCCCCCCAGTGATTTCCTTGGAAACGGAGGGAATTCAACACTTAACCCTGAGTAAGGGACAAAAGCTAAAGCCAAAGCGGGATGCTTTTATTTGGGTTCGAGTGATCGCAGGAATAGTGAGTTTGATCGGCAATCCACAACTAGACCTCAACAGCGATTCTCAATCGTTATGGTTACCGTTGAGTGACACCGTATGGCTAGAGGCAACAGACACAGCTGAACTAGACACGGTGAACCTTGACTATATCCGAGATTTAGAGACTCTGCTCTTAAGTCTGAGTCATCTTCATGACTATTTTTTCCGCTACATTCAACTAACCCTTGAGCAGGAAATGCGGGAAGAATTACAGCGGTTTCGGATGAGGGAACGCCTCAACCGACAGATGTTACGGGATGCTAATCGGGAATTAGCCTCTGTACTCAAACCCCAGGAGATAAGTTCTATTGCGGGAGGAACGGAGTTGCTTGTGGCAGTCGGTGCCGTTGGTCGTGCCTTGGGTGTTACGATTAATCCTCCGCGTCCGTCGGAAGATTTGCAACGAGTTAACGAGCTAGAAGCCATCGCTCGTGCGTCCCAAATCCGGATGCGGCAGGTGCTGCTCGTAGACCATTGGTGGACAGACGATAGTGGTCCGGTGCTTGCCTACACCCTTGGAGATAAGCACCCTGTCGCCTTGCTCAGAGCCAAGAATGGCTACGAATTGTTTAACCCGCAAGACATGGTGCGGACTGCCATCGATGCCGAGGTGGCGGCAACCCTAGATCCCGTTGCCTATATGTTTTATCGACCCCTCCCTGCTAAACCGCTTAAAAGCCTAGACATTGCCAAATTCGGATTTAAAGGGGCGACTAAAGATTTACTGATAATTTTGTTGGTGGGGATTGCCTCTACCTTGCTGGGAATGATTACGCCTTGGGCGACTGGAATCATGATCGAAGAGGCTATCCCTAATGCTCAGATTGGTTTATTGGGGCAAATCTGTTTGGCACCCTTAGCCGCGGCCTTTGGTTCAGCCGCGTTTGAGTTGGCTAGAGGCTTTGCGATGATGAGAATGGAAACGATTGCAGATGCTTCCACCCAATCAGCTGTATGGGATCGTCTGCTCAAACTAAGTGTGCCTTTCTTTCGCCAATATTCAATCGGCGATCTAGAATCCCGTGTCTCTGCGATCGGTGAAATCCGCAGCAAGCTTAGCGGCAGCACCCTGCGGACTATTTTTACCAGTTTCTTTTCCTTATTCAACTTGGGGCTGTTGTTTTACTATAGTGCTAAATTGGCTTTGCTGGCGGTTGGTGTGGCTATTGTTGCTATTGCCTTCACGACTATTTTCGGTATTTTAACTCTGCGTCAATCACGTCCCTTGCAAGAACTGAAAGCAGATATATTTGGCATCATGGTACAGCTGATTGGCGGGGTGGCTAAACTCAAAGTCGCTGGTGCCGAGGAACGGGCTTTCGCTTACTGGAGTAAACAGTACAGCAAACAACAAAAACTCGTACTCATTAACCAGCAACTTGAAGATATTGTGCAACTGTTCAATACATTGCTGCCGACTATCAGTTCGGCTGTATTGTTCTGGCTGGTTGTCACCTTGAATAGCAAAGCTCAGGCTTCTGGAGGAACGGTGCTATCGATCGGGAGTTTCCTGGCATTCAATTTAGCCTTTGGCACTTTTATTAACGGGGCTGGTGATTTGAGTAATACCCTGATTGATGTTTTGGATGTGGTGACGCTGTGGAAGCGGGCGGAGCCAATTCTGAAAGCGACGCCTGAACTTAATCCCAATTCAGCCGATCCGGGCAGACTTTCGGGCAAACTGGCACTAGAGCGGGTTACGTTTCGCTACCGAGATGATGGACCCCTGATTTTGCAGGATGTTAGTCTCTACGCCAACCCAGGAGAATTTATTGCCTTCGTTGGACCTTCTGGAAGTGGCAAATCGACGGTGTTGAGGATGCTGCTGGGGTTTGAAACTCCTGTGTCGGGAACGGTTTCTTATGATGGTCAGGATTTGGCAGGGCTGGATATTTATGCCGTGCGCCGCCAGCTTGGGGTGGTGATGCAAAATGGTCGAATTATGTCAGCTTCTATGTTTGAGAATATCTCCGCCGGTGCCTTGATTACGATGGATGAGGCTTGGGAAGCCGCTCGGATGGCTGGGTTAGCAGAGGATATTGAATCTATGCCGATGGGAATGCACACGGTGATTAGTGAGGGGGGTAGTAATATTTCCGGGGGACAACGACAGCGGCTTTTGATTGCGCGATCGCTCGTGTTAAAACCTTCAATTTTACTCTTTGATGAGGCGACTAGCGCTTTGGATAATCGCACTCAGGCGATCGTGAGTGAAAGTTTGGATAAGTTGCAGGTGACACGAGTGGTGATTGCTCACCGACTGAGTACCATTCGCAATGCTAACCGAATTTATGTGATTGAGTCTGGGCAGGTTGTGCAGGTGGGAAATTATGATGACTTGGCTAATCAGGAGGGGCTGTTTGCCCGATTAATTGCGCGGCAGGTCTAAGCTGAAGTTTCACCGAACAGATGTACTACATGGAACTGAACCCTTGCTGAGTAAGCATTTTAGCACTTTAGCCTCCTCAAATTGTACCCATGTATATTTAAGATTTTCTTAAGACTGGCTCTCCCGTACCTAGGGTGATAAGCAAACCTGATTATTCTTGGAAACTTTGTGGGGCAAGGCTTTCAAAACAATGTTTTTAGGGAAGCTATCACTAATATAGGGTTTTCCACCACAAGTACGGGAGAGCCAATCGAACAAGGACACCTTTATTCTTGTAAGCTGTTTTGGTGTGAATATTAATGGATTGATTTAACAATCTCACCTAAAGACGAATGCTGGAGGTTTCATGAAACAGCTTACTTCGGTCAAATTTTTCTTGACCATCTTTTTGGCTGGCAGTATTTTTCTGTTGGGAGGCAATCTCTGTGCCAATGCCAGTGAGTTAAAGGTGGCTTCATTCAATGTCGAGTCAGGGGATGCTGTGCCATC
The DNA here is from genome assembly GCF_040223135.1 of Coleofasciculus sp. G3-WIS-01. Lineage (NCBI taxonomy): Bacteria > Bacillati > Cyanobacteriota > Cyanophyceae > Coleofasciculales > Coleofasciculaceae > Coleofasciculus > Coleofasciculus sp. G3-WIS-01. The sequence goes on along the minus strand of NZ_JAVJZI010000078.1, from coordinate 10,387 downwards.
GGTCATTGCGCGTAAGCACATTGCTCCATTGGAAGATATTGATATCTGGGGATTTTCTGAAGTTCAGAACGAAACCTGGCTAACGGATCTGGAACAGGGGACGGAAGAAGGGGAAAATGCTGATTTTCAAACGATTCTGGGCCGCACGGGTAGAGGCGATCGCTTGGCTATTGCCTACAACAGCAATCTGTTGGAAGAGGTCAAGCATTATGAACTCGATGATATAAATATAGGTGGTCGGGTGAGAGCGCCCCTGGTCGCTCAGTTCCGGTTCAAACCCACGGGAGAAGAGTTTCTGTTTGTGGTCAATCACCTTTACCGAACTTCGGAAAGTTCTCGTCATGAACAAGCACGGCTTCTCAATGAGTGGGGACGTTCTCAAGAATTACCGATTATTGCCGCCGGGGACTACAATTTCGATTGGGATGTGATATCGGGGGTTCACGATGAAGGCTGGGACTTCCTCACAGCCGATGACGTGTTTACCTGGGTCAAGCCTGAGAAGTTAATAGCGACAATTTGCTCAAATCGATATAATGGTGTTCTAGATTTTGTGTTTGTGGCAGGTGAAGCCAAAAATTGGTCAGCATCTTCTGTAATCCTCTATGGCGATCCATCAGATGCGTATTGTCCCGATGATCAAACAACCAGTGACCATCGTCCAATATTGGCAACGTTCGAGCTAGGAGAATCTGTACAACCAACTCCACCCAATCAACAACAGGTATTACTGGAACAAATTGAACAGATTGAGCGTGAACTCTTGAAGCTTAAAATGTTGGTGGAAGGAAGAAGTTAACACTCTTATTGCCTTCAAAGAAAACAGTTGGGGTGACAACAACCCAGTCTTACTCGACTGGGTTTGTTTTTTTTGTCACAATTTTTGATACTTCCTTTGAGGTCTACAATAATACGTTTAATTTAGCTGGCTTTAACCAAGAACAGATCAGTTTCCAAGTAGAGACATGGCGGGGGTGGGTTAGGAGTGATTCACCTGGCTTCAGGGGAAGAGGTGTTTCTGAATTTCCGGGAAACTGCACCCCTGGCGGCGTCGGCGGCTATGTTTTTGGATGGTTCCGGGGAGGTGAAGACTAAGTTAAGTACCCAGGGATATCTGGCGGTAGGGGTTCCGGGAACCGTGGCGGGTTTGGATAGGGCATTATCTGAGTATGGTACGATGAACCGTCAACAGGTGATGGCGGGGGCGATTCGGTTGGCGCAGGATGGGTTTATTCTGTCACCGGGGGATGTGGAACGGTTGCAGCGTCATACTAAGGTGTTTAATGAGCAGGAGAATGTGGCGGCGATTTTTTTGGATGGGGGGGAAGCCTTTCAGGTGGGGGAACGGTTGGTACAGGAGGATTTGGCTCAAACGTTGGGTGCACCTTTGTAAGAGGGCGCACCATCGGTGCGCCCCTACAGGCGGACACATTTTCATAAGGTAAAATAATACCAGAAAAAAGACGCGATCGCATGGATTTGGTTTGAGTGCGATTGTAATGCCTTTGACTATTAAATAAAATGAGAAAAGACTCAATGATCACCGCACTCCGCTGATGTGGCACAACCCGATAAAAAGTTCTGCAACAAGTTCAATAATTACGTCGCGCTGTCACTGATGTTCGCATTCCTCGTCCCTATAAACAGTCCGCGTAACAATTATATAACTGGTTGATTTCCCCCATCGAAGCTGAATTACAAGCCCAAAAAATTAATAATCGTTGGGTTTCCTTGCGTTTTCCCAACCTACTCGTTACTCGCTATACATCCCCACCCAAAAAGGGGAAATCATCTTAATCTTTCCCCTTTTTGCGGTACTTTTTCTTGAGTTACGGAACCTGAGAAATAGTTGCCTGTTGATAATAGTGATTCAAAATCTGTTGATAGTTAACACCCTGTTGCGCTAAATTATGCGCTCCCCATTGACTTAAACCTAATCCATGACCGTACCCGCGACCACTGACTTGAAAACTGCCACCCATATTACTCACTGTAAACAGTGTACTTTTCAGTCCCAGCGCCTTACGCATATCATTGCCACTAACCCGCTGACTACCGCCCGTTCCTTTTACTACCATGGTCACAATCCGCCCATGAGGAGTCGTGCGTTCTGGTGTCATAGATGTGACACGCCCAACCCCACCAATCCGGCGTCCCAATTCGCCACCCGAAAAGGTTTGAGTCCACTGAAAGACAGGCGCTCCCACATCATAATCGGGAACCCCTCGTAGGTATGCTAGAGGTTGACTCCAAATATCTTCTACATTTTCTGTATGTCCACCCGAAGAGGAATGGAAAACGGCTAGAATTACATTACCCCCGTAAGTCATGATCTGTCCGGCTGTGGCATTGACGGCGGCGTGAGTGCTTTCGGCTTCACTTTGCAGTCCTTTGTAAACTTGCCACTTGACCGTATCACCGACATCGTAGATGCTATTCCCTGATTCAGCTCGTTTATAGAGGGCGTAGGTACGAGCTGCAACAGCTTGAGCTTTTAGGGCTTCTTGGGGCCAACTCGGACTCATTTCTGAGCCGATAACGCTGTAGAGATATTGCTCGAAGTCAACGTGATTAACCACCGTTAATCGCCCACCTGTCGCCACTAATTGAGTCCGTCCCCGATACCAGCGATCGCCTATCCAAACCATACCATCCTCAGTTGGTTCAATCCACAGCGATCCTGAACTCCAGCTACCCAAACTAACTCGACTTCCTCCAGATTGAGCATTAAAGCCATTCATGGGCGCGAGTTCTCCCACAGGCTGACCGGCGCTATCGCGAACAATCGCTTTAGTTGAACTTCCCACCTTAACGCGACTGACTCCCTCTTCAATCGCCACCCGCAATTCCGTTACGGCTTGGGCCGGACCTACTAAGATCATCCACAATAAAAAAGAGAGCCACCAATGACGCCTAAGAGAGCAACTCATTATCCTAAGCATCTTTACCATAATGAAGGGAAAACGTCTAGATGTCATCTGTAAAACTTCCTCACACGAAGACTATTCTCGGTTTCATAATTAACAGAGATTGAATTGCCAACATTGGCAGTAGCTAGATTATGGCGCTCCCGATACTCGAATCCTGCAATCCGCCCAATAAATTTTTCTGTTGCTACCATTACATCCCGTAAAAAGATTGACAGGCATATTTTTAACATGTTTCTTGCTCATCGGCTAGTGCGAGGCGATCCCAACGGTATAATCTCCTGTCGAGGAAATCTCGCCCGTCCCATTTCCTATTGCCTAGAGTCCTATTCCCGGTTCTGTGTTCCCTGTTCTTTTCAAAATGATTGACAAACCCAGCGAATTAATTCCCACTCAAGAGCAACCTCTGGTTGAACCCAAGATTCTCCAGCAACTCTCACAAGAGGTCATGCTTTCCCCGTCTTATTTAGTATTAATGGGCATGTCTGGCATTTTGTCAGCCATTGCCTTGCTGACTAATTCGATTCCAATTCTGATTGGTTCGATGATTATTGCACCAGCGTTTCTACCGTTATCGTTGATCGCGTTTGCCTTAGTTGCAGGTCAACCCCGGCTGGCGTTACGCGGTTTCACTGTTGCTCTAGTTGGACTATTTGTAGCGACAATTTTAGCTATGGGAACTGTATGGGTTTTCAATACCAGCACGATTTTACCCTCTCATGACAATCTTCTGGATAAACCCCTATTGGAAGAACGGGTAGAACCTGGTTGGTACAGTGTTGTGGTGGCTTTGGCTGCAGGTGTGTCTGGGACAATTGCTTTAGTAAAGCAGAAAGTCGATACATTGGTGGGAACGGTTGCTGCTTTAGCATTAGTTCCCGCTGCAGCGGCGGCTGCGATCGCGTTTATGTCTCATGATCCGCTTCGAGGTGTTGGTGGCTTAGAGTTGCTGGCGATTAATGTTGGGTTAATTATCTTAGCGGGCATGATTACGGTGCTGCTGATCGGATCTGAACCGTCAAGTTAAAGTCAGGGTAAGTAGCTGTAATCTAATATCTATGCACATCTGAGCAAGCCTATGCATTTTGCTCAGATATCATCTCATCTACAAATTGCCTCATTCGCTCTTGCCAGTCAGGGACGGACTTCAGTTTGTCTTTTTGCCCTTCATACCCCTTAAAGCAAATAGGACTTTTGTCTAGCGGCTTATCCAGCATCTTTTTGGCTCTCCATGGGTGATTTTTCTTGAATGGCATTGTTATTTCCCCTCCATAGCGGTATACTGGTTATCATACACCATTTAAGTCTTACCAAATCATGCTTTTAGGGTTTAAGACTGAATTGAATTTGAATAACAAGCAGCGAACGGCATTAGCCAAACACGCTGGCGCTTCTCGTCATGCCTGGAATTGGGGCTTGAGTTTGACCAAGCAGATACTCTTACACAACCGGGATAATCCAGAGGATAAAATCAAGTTCCCCACTGGGATTGATTTACACAAGTGGCTGGTAGCACTGGTTAAACCTATCTGCCCTTGGTATTATGAGGTGAGCAAATGCGCTCCTCAGTATGCGCTTAGACAATTGGCTCAAGCTTGGAAAGATGCATTTAAGAAAAGCAAGAAACCTCCTCGGTTTAAGCGCAAAGGAAAGCACAACAGCTTCACCCTGGATGGGTTAATTAAACTTGACCATTTTAAAATTAGAGTTCCGGTCATTGGTTGGTTGAGGACGTATGAACGGTTACCTGTTCAGTTTCAGCCCAAATCCGTCACCATATCCAGAGCGGCTGACCGATGGTTCATCAGTTTTAAGCTGGAATATGAGCCAATCAATCGCCCCAAACTCTACCCTGTAGTGGGAGTAGATTTAGGCATAAAAGCCTTAGCCGTGCTGTCTACCGGGATTGTAGTGGAGGGAGCAAAAGCTTATCGGAAGTATGAGAAAAAACTCTCTCGTTTGCAATGGTTGAACCGCCACAAGCAAATCGGTTCAGCCAACTGGAGAAAAGCCCAAGTCAAGATAGCCCGTTTGCACCGAAAGATAGCCAACATCAGAAAAGACACATTGCACAAGCTCACGTCCTATTTAGCCCAAAACCACAGCCGAATAGGAATAGAAAACCTCAATGTATCCGGCATGATGGCTAATCACAAATTGGCAAAAGCTATTCAGGATATGGGCTTTCATGAGTTCAAACGTCAATTGGAGTACAAGTGTCAATTGTATGGGTCAACCTTGGTTGTAGTAGACCGATGGTATCCTTCAACCAAAACCTGCTCAAGATGCCACACCGAAAAGGATGAAATGCCTTTATCAAAGCGAGTTTTCCAGTGCGATAATTGCGGACTGGAGATCGACAGAGATTTTAACGCCTCCATTAATTTGGAAATAGCCGCCAGTTAGGTGGGGAAGTGCCTGTGGACTGGTTGAGTGCCGACACCGCCAGAGTGAAGCAGGAAGTAAGCGGCAAGCCCAGATATGAGTAACTCTGCCTAGACTTGCATAGGTCTTTCATAACGGATTAAGATGATTCAGACAGTTGGGGATACAATTAGTTGGGCATTTGGGCTAGAAGCCCAAACGCTCAATGTGTGGCAGATGGGATTACGGGCAGCGGTTATCTATGGAACTGCACTGATTATGGTGCGGGTGATAGGTGATCGACGTTTTATCGGCAAATATGCGGCGATGGATCTGCTGTTGGGTGTTGTTCTGGGGTCTACCTTGAGTCGTGCCATTAATGGCGCAGCAAAACTGTAACATAAATAGGGGAGTCTCTCTCAAAAGACCAAGGTTCAAGGGTCAAGCCTGTGCAAATTACGTTTTTAGGAACCAGTTCCGGAGTACCAACGCGATCGCGCAATGTGTCTAGTGTGGCACTGCGTCTCCCTCAACGGGCAGAGTTTTGGCTGTTTGACTGTGGTGAAGGCACTCAGCATCAGCTTTTACGCAGTGAAATCAAAACCAGTCAGCTTCGCCGCATTTTTATCACCCATTTGCACGGTGACCATATCTTTGGCTTAATGGGACTACTGGCTAGCTGTGGTTTAGCGGGTAATGTTGATCGAGTTGATATTTATGGTCCGCCCGGTCTTAATGATTACCTAAAAGCTTGCGGCAAATACTCTCATACCCGTTTTTCATTCCCAACTCAGGTACACACCGTTAGCCCCGGTATTATTTACGAGGATGAGGAATATAGGGTAATCTGTGGGACGCTCAAGCATCGTGTGACTGCCTTTGGATATCGCATTGTTGAAAAAGATCGTCCCGGACGGTTTGATGTGGAAAAAGCGAAGGCATTGAAGATTCCACCAGGACCTATTTATGGCAAACTTAAGCAGGGAGAAACCGTCACCCTAACTGATGGACGTAAAATTCAGGGCAAAGACTTGTGTGGGGAACCGGAAGTTGGGCGTAAATTTGTTTACTGTACGGATACAGTCTATTGTGATGGAGCGGTAGAACTTGCCCAGGATGCTGATGTGTTGATTCATGAAGCGACGTTTGCTCATCACGATTCTCAATTGGCATTTGAACGGTTGCATTCCACCTCAACGATGGCGGCACAAGTGGCGTTAAGCGCTGGAGTTAAGCGGTTAATTATGACCCATTTTAGCCCTCGTTATGCACCCGGAAATGACATTGAGTTAGAGGATTTGCTAGCGGAAGCACAAGCAATTTTTCCGAAGACCAAGTTGGCGTATGATTTCTTAACTTACGAAATCCCCCGACGTCGTGCACCGGAGTTAGTGGTATAGAGGGAGGTCAACAACCCATCGCTAAAAGCGAGGGCTTGAAATACAGCCCTAGTTGACCAGACTTAGGTAGTAATACCTACGTTTAAGGCAAGTGTTAAAGTTCCTACCTTGGGATGTGTAGCTAGTCTCAAGCCCTAGAACTCAAAAGTTAAACAGCCATTTGGGAGGCAGTGCTTTTGAGGTAGTACCGACCTTAAACTTTGTCGAAGCTAACATTACCCGAAAGGAGGCTCACTCGTGAGCAAAGTTTTCGTTCTAGACACCAACAAACAGCCCCTCAATCCTATTCATCCGGGTAGGGCAAGAATGTTGTTATCTCAGGGAAAAGCTGCCGTTTTCCGTCAGTATCCCTTCACGGTAATACTTCATAAGGAGGTACTAAACTCTAAAATTGAACCACTTCGCGTAAAGATTGACCCAGGCGCTAAGACCACGGGGCTGGCATTAGTTAACGACAGCACAGGCGAAGTCATTTGGGCTGCCCAGTTGCAGCATCGCGGATTTCAGATTCGGGAGGCTCTAACCTCTCGTCGCCAGTTACGACGTTCACGACATAACCGCAAAACCAGGTATCGTAAGCCACGCTTCCTTAATCGCACCCGTCCCAAAGGATGGCTACCACCGTCTCTTAATAGTCGAGTCGCCAACATCCTGACTTGGGTTAAGCGTCTGTCGTCACTGTGTCAAATCACCGCCATCTCTCAAGAATTGGTCAGGTTTGACACTCAACAGATGGAGGACGCTGATATTAGCGGAGTTGGCTACCAACAAGGCACGTTGGCAGGTTACGAGATACGCGAGTTTCTCTTAGAGAAATGGGATAGAACCTGTGCCTACTGTGGCGCAAAGGATACCAAGCTTGAGATTGAGCATATTGAACCTCGGTCGAAGGGTGGCTCTAACAGGGTCAGTAATCTGTGTCTAGCCTGCGTTCCTTGCAACCAGAAAAAGAGCAACCAGGACATCAAGGACTTTCTCAAGGGTAAACCTGACCTGCTCAAGCGCATCCTGTCTCAAGCTAAAAGACCTTTGGCTGATACAGCAGCAGTTAACATAACCCGATGGAATCTGTACGAAAACCTCAAGAAAACAGGTTTACCTGTTGAGGTGGGTACGGGTGGACGTACCAAATATAACCGCACCATCCGAGGCTTAGAAAAAACTCACTATTGGGATGCTGCCTGTGTTGGTGCCTCAACTCCAGAGCGGTTAATCACAACAGGGGTTAAACCTTTGTTAATTGCTGCCAAAGGTCACGGAACCCGTCAGCAATGCCGTACTGATAAGTTTGGGTTTCCGGTTCGTTATTGTTCCAGAACCAAATTCCACAAAGGTTTTCAGACAGGTGATATCGTAAAAGCTGAAGTCACTTCTGGGAAAAAGATTGGAACTTATGTTGGTCGAGTAGCCACTCGCGCCACTGGAAGTTTCAATATCTCAACGCCTGATGGGTTAATTCAGGGTATTAGTCATAAATACTGCACACATATTCACAAGAAGGACGGATATTCGTATGCCTTCTAAGTGCTGCCCCTCCTTTCCTCCCTTCGCTGAAAGCGAGGGTCTCCAGGAGGGAGAAAGGTCGAGGCTAGCTTTTCTTCTGCTTGCTGGAAGACTCTCGTTTGAGTAAGGCTCCACAACCTAGGACTGTAACTAAACCAAAGATGGTAGCAGGCTCGGGGACTGTAGTAGGATTTGGTTCAGGAGTTTCGATGACATCTAAGTTTAAGCGAGCAAATGAACTTGAATTGTAGCTTAGTCCTTGGACATTGACGAACAGTTCGCTTCCGTCAAATGTGACTCGATCAGATGTTAAGCCCAGCGTAGTTTGTGGGTCTATCAACACATCTTTAATTTGTAAGGCTATGGGCGCACTGAATGTGAACACATAGGTATTCTTGAATCCTGTTGCATATCTTCCAAATCCCGCCTTATCAAAACCGATGTCTAGATAATCTGCACCTGCATTGATAGAAATATTTACGAGAGAATTAGCAAATCCTGGAGGAACACCCACCGTTGGATCGAACAAGCTCTCGACGTTAGGGAACTCCACAGTTGATTCACTTACAATCGTAGACGCGGGAAATGAAGTTACAAATAGTTGACTTGTTGGGGATAATTGTGCTTCAGTACGAAGGCTAAGTTCTGACCCAACTAATGTGACACCCAGAGCTGAGCCACCACTGAAAACAATCATAGAAGCTGATAAAAAAAGTGCAGAGCATCTAATCATCCGGTGACATCCTTTTTTTTGTATTTTTGATGAATTAAGCAATTGATGTTACCTACAAAATGTATTTATTTTGTAAACTTTTGTCAACAATTTTTACTGAAAATTTATAAACTAGAACTTAATCTTCACACAATCTTTAAACTGAAGCTCTACCAGTGCAAATGTACTACAAAAAGAATATATGGTTTTGAACCGTAGAAATAGTGCAACCCCCACTAAGGAATTTAGTGGGGGACTAAGCTGTTATGCATTTAAATTGCGAATGGGCAGTGACCAAGATGGTTGCACCACAAGGATTTCGCAGTTTCTAACATTATGGTTTAAATGCCAAACAGGCTATCTTACCACATCATCACGGCTGTTTCTCCCGCGCGATCGCTATAGTAGAGGCGGATACGTAACACATAGCGCATCCCCCGGAATAACTTGACCTGAATCTCGGCATTATAGTCCTCGCCACTATCGTCATCCCCGGTAAGATAACGGAGTTCACCATTAACCTCTTCAAACAGAACCATCACCGTGTCTGATACGCCAAAGGTGCGGATTGTATAGGATCGCGTCGCTTCGGGTTGGATACGGAAATTCATCTGTTCCCCAGGTGCGATGGTTAAGGGAACCGATTGGAAGGGTTTAAGTTCGGTATAATCCTTCTCTCCTAACAGTGGGTAAAACGTCTTGATCCAAGTTTGATCCCGCTCAGATAACCCCGGTGCTGGAGTTAAACCATTCCGATATTTTGGTGGTGCTTGAATTAAACCCGCGCCAAAGGGATAGTGCATAATTGAGTCGGGGTCCCAGTTTGACCCTTGCACTGTATCCGGGTTAATTTTACGAATGATATTGTAATAGGTGGTTTCCTGATCCCAATTATTAGGAGGTGCTGCGAGTTCGGCGTAAACGGCTTGTTCATCCCAAACAATACCAGCATTAGGGTTTTGGTGTTCGTGAGGGAATCCTAGGGTATGACCAATCTCATGGATAGCGGTGTCAATTTCCCCAGGATAGCGGGTTAAATCCCAACCAAAGTTCATGGTTCGTTCATCCCGCCCGATAGTTAGAATATCCCTGCCAATATAAGACCAAGCACCATCTCCGCGCAGGAAGCCAATCCGGATTTCTGCCTCGTCTGGTAAGTTCACTTCCTTGAATTCCAGTCCAATACCCACCTGCTTCCAGACATCAAAGGCTTTCCGTACAACATTTTTTTCAGTCTCAGTAGTTGCCCACTCCCTTGGCTGATCGAAGAAGTAGTAATGTAATATTGTGCCGTTCACCCATTTCTGATCCAGAAATAGTATAAGATTGGCACGATTACGATTGACCGAGAACTAGGGATACAAGCCTCGTCCTTTTAGGACGACTTTTTATTTTCTCTTAGTCTTGTATTGTAATAAATAATGTGTTAATCTATAAAAGTAGTCTAGCACAGGCGAAAGTCGTGAGTATCGCCAATCGAT